>JAAWNI010000068.1 GCA_022798855.1 Lawsonibacter sp.
CAATTTTTACACCAATTCAACGAGAAAATACGCCAGGATTTGAGAAGATATGAAAAATACGAAAACCGCGAAACCGTTGCGCCGCAACGCTTTGAGAAGCTTTGAGAAGAAAGGGGTGGTTCTGTGTACCTAAAAGCATTGGAAATCCAGGGATTTAAGTCCTTCCCGGACAAGACGGTCCTCACCTTTGGCGAGGACATCACCGCCATTGTAGGCCCCAACGGGTCGGGCAAGTCCAACATCTCCGACGCCATCCGCTGGGTGATGGGGGAGCAGTCCACCCGGGCCCTGCGGGGGGGCAAGATGGAGGACGTGATCTTCGGCGGCACGGCCAAGCGCAAGCAGACGGGCTACGCCGAGGTCTCCCTGGTGCTGGACAACACCAGCCGCCTTTTCAGCCTGGAGGAGTCGGAGGTGATGGTCACCCGGCGGTACTACCGCTCCGGCGAGAGCGAGTACTACATCAACCGCCGGTCGGTCCGCCTGAAGGACGTGAACGAGCTGTTCATGGACACCGGACTGGGCCGGGAGGGCTACTCCATCATCGGCCAGGGCCGCATTGACGAGATACTGTCCGTCAAATCCGCCGACCGCCGGGAGGTCTTTGAGGAAGCCGCCGGCATCTCCCGTTTCCGCCACCGGAAGGAGGAGGCGGAGCGCAAGCTGGAGCGCACCGACGAAAACCTGGTCCGGGTCAACGACAAGATATCCGAGCTGGAGCTCCAGGTGGAGCCCCTGCGGGAGCAGAGCGGGAAGGCGAAAAAATTCCTGGTCCTCCGGGACGAGCTGCGGGGGCTGGAGATTTCCGTCTGGCTGGACACCCTGGAGCGCATCCGGGCCAGCGGCATCAAGCTGGAAGCCGACTACCAGGAGGCCGTCCGCCGCCGGGAGGAGGTCAAGGTCAGCCAGGAGAAGGCCTACGCCGCCGCCGAGCGGTACTCCGAAGCCATGCGGGAGAAGGACCTGGAGGCCGACCGGCTCCGCTTTGAGATGCAGGGGCGGCAGGCCCGGGCCAACGAGCTGGAGTCGGCCATCGCCGTGCTGAAAAGCAGCATCCAGCACAACCTGGAGTCCGCCCAGCGCATCCGGGCCGACCTGGAGCAGCAGGAGGGCCGGGAGGGCTCCCTGGCGGAGCAGATCGGCCAGCGGAAGGCCCGCCTGGCGGAGATTGAGGGCCAGCTGGAGGAGGGCCGGTCCGCCCTGTCCGCCAAGGGCCGGGAAGCGGAGGAAGCGGCCCGGTCGGCGGGCACCCTGGCCAGGGAGCTGGAGGCGCTGCGCGGCCAGGCCGACCTGGGCGCGGCCGGGGCCGCCGAAGCCAAGGCCCTGCTGTCCGCCCTGGCCGCCGCCGCCCAGGAGGTCATGGACCGGGACGGGGCGGTGCGCCGGGAAGCCAACGAGCTGGAGGAGCGCCTGGAGGAAGCCCAAAAGGAGGCCCGCGCCGCCAGGCGCCAATACGACGGCGCCGTGGAGGAGCGGGACGGGGTAAAAAACGTGATCCAGGGCTACCAGCTGCGGATGGACGCCCGAAAAAAGAAGTGGGACCAGGCCAAGGACGCCCACGTGAAGCTGAGGATGGAGGAAAACGCCCTCACCTCCCGGATCAAGCTCCTCACCGAGATGGAGCGGGACCACGAGGGCTATACCAAGGCGGTGAAGCTGGTGATGGGGGAGTCCCAGCGGGGCGCCCTGCGCAACATCCACGGCCCGGTGGCCGACCTGCTCAAGGTCCCGGACCAATACACCGTGGCCATCGAGACAGCGTTGGGCGGGGCCATGCAGAACATCGTGGTGGACCGGGAGGAGGACGGCAAGGCGGTCATCCAGTACCTGAAGCGCCGGGACGGGGGGCGGGCCACCATCCTGCCCCTCAGCTCCATCCGCCCGGGCTTCCTCCGGGAGGGAGAGGCCCTCAGCCGGGAGCCGGGCTTTGTGGGGGTGGGCGACCAGCTCATCTCCTTCGACCCCAAGTACCAAAACGTCTTTTCCAACCTGCTGGGCCGGGTGGCCGTGATGGAGGACCTGGACGCAGCCATCGCCGCCGCCCGGAAGTACGGCTATAAATTCCGCATCGTCACCCTGGACGGCCAGGTGCTGAACCCCGGCGGCTCCATGACGGGCGGCTCGGCCAGCCGCAGCGCCGGAATTTTGAGCCGGGCCAACGAGCTGGAGCGGCTGAACAGCCAGCTGGGGGGCATCCAGGCCCAGGTAGCTGAGATGGGGAAGGCGGTGGCCGAAGCGGAGCGGGAGTCCACCGCCGCCGCCTACGAGCTGGAGGCGGCCCAGGCCCAGCTGCGCCAGTGGGAGGACGCCATCCTCAAGGCGGAGGGGGAGCTGTCCCACCGCCGGAGCGTGGCCGCCGAGCTGGAGCGCCAGCGGGAGGGCCACCGGGAGGAGCTGGAGCAGCTGAAAGGCCGCTCCGCCCAGATCGAGGCGGACACCCAGGCGGCCCGGGCGCGCATCCAGGCCCTGGAGGGGGAGGCGGCCGCCCTGAAAAGCGAAGCCGAGGGCAAGGCCCGGGGCCAGAGCGAGGTGCAGGAGCGCTCCGCCCGCATCGCCCAGGAGGTGGCCGCCCTCACCGCCGCCCAGGCCGCCCTGGAAGCGGAGCGGGAAGCCACCCGGTCCGGCCTGTCCGAGCTGGAGGACCTGAAAGCCAGCATGGCCGGGGACCGGGACCAGAGCCGGGCGCTGATGGCCGGCTATGAGGAGAAAAACGCCGGGCTCACCCAGGAGATCGAGGAAAAAGAGGGGGCCTTGGCCGGACTCCAGCGGGAGAACCAGAGCCAGGGTGAAGCCGTCTCCCGGCTGAACCAGGAGAAAATCGACCTGGAGGGCCGGCGGGTGAAGGCCACCCGGGAGAGCCAGTCCCTGAACGAGGAGCTGCTGCGCGCGGAGGGGGAGGTCTCCCGGCTGGACCAGCGGCGGGTGTCCGCTTCCATGGAGGAGAAGCAGCTGTTGGACAAGCTGTGGGAGACATACGAGCTCAGCCACGAAGCCGCCCGCCAGCAGCGGGTGGAGATCGAGTCGGTCCAGAAGGCCGGCCGCCGCATCGCCGAGCTGAAACGGTCCATCTCCGGGCTGGGCAGCGTGAACGTGGGGGCCATTGAGGAGTTCCAGCGGGTCAACGAGCGGTACACCTACCTCACCGACCAGCGGGACGACGTGGCCAAGGCAAAAAAGGAGCTGGAGGAGATCATCGCCGGCATCACCAACGAGATGAAAACCATCTTTCAGCGGGAGTTCGCCACCATCAACGAGGCCTTTGGCCAGACCTTCCTGGAGCTCTTCGGCGGCGGCAAGGCCACCCTGGAGCTGGAGGACCCTAACGACGTCCTCAACTGCGGCATTGAGATCAAGGTCCAGCCCCCGGGCAAGGCGCTGAAAATCATCACCCTGCTGTCCGGCGGCGAGAAGGCCTTTGTGGCCATCGCCCTGTACTTCGCCATTTTAAAGGTGCGCCCCACCCCCTTCGTGGTCATGGACGAGATCGAAGCCGCTTTGGACGACAGCAACGTGGTGCGGTTTGCCCACTATATGCGCAATATGTCCGCCAAGACCCAGTTTATCGTCATCACCCACCGGCGGGGCACTATGGAGGAAGCCGACGTCCTCTACGGCGTCACCATGCAGGAGCAGGGTGTGAGCCGGATGTTGACCATCAACCTGAATGATGTGGAGAAGGAATTGAATATCCGTTAGGACCCCAGCGCCCGGGACAGCCTCCAGCCCAGATAGACCCCGGTGAAAAAGGACGCCTGCTCCTGGAGGGCGGCGGTAAAACACGCCGCGTCCTCCAGGCGGTCAAAGAGCGACTGCAGCTCCGGGTCGGAAAACAGTTCGCACTCCTGCCGGACCTGCGCCAAGTGGGCTTCCCGTGAAATCCGCTCTGGCATCTTTTGATAAATCTGGTATGATAGGGTTTGCAGTTCCGGGATGTTGTAGAGCATTTCTAAAATTTTATAGTTCATTTTTATATCGCTCCTTTACGACGAGGTTTTTCATAAGTATACTACGAAAGAGCTCGTCGTGTCAAGGGGGAGGAGAGCTTTTATGAGCCAATTTTCAAAGTCCCTTCGTGACATACGGAAAAAGTCCGGAAAAAAACAGCGGGAAGCCGCAGAATATTTGGGGCTTAATATTCGAACATACCAATACTATGAGGGTGGGCAGAGCGAGCCCAATATTTCCACCCTGGTCAAACTGGCCGACTTCTTCATGGTCAGCCTGGATGAGCTGGTGGGCCGGGATTGGGGCGGTCGGTGAGGGAATCCCCCAGTCACGGCTGCGCCGTGCCAGCCCCCTTTGACAAGGGGGCCTTTGGAGCAGGACCGGGGCCTTCCAAGCACCCAAGCCCCCCTTGTTAAAGGGGGGAGGGCCACGAAGTGGCGGGGGGATTCCATTTATATAGCAGGAGGTCCATCGTGAACGAAAACGAGAAAAAAACCAGCGACTGGAAAATGATAATCGGCGGCATCGCGCTGATCGCGGTGCTGTTTGTGGGGGTGCAGTTCATCTTCTGGGGCCTGGGGGAGGCCATCCATCAGGATGTGCCCGACGCCTCCGCCAGCCAGAGCGCCCCAGAGGAGGGGCGGACCGACGCCCCCAGCTTCTGCGTCCACTGCGGCAGGGAGCTGCCTGAGCGCTTTGAATGGGGGCAGTTCTGCCCCTACTGCGGGGAGAAGGTGGCGTGATGGAAAAAATACAGTGCCTGCGCTGCGGCGTGGAGATGGAATTTGTGGCCCGGGAGAAGATACAGCTGGGGCAGACAGGCTGGGTTTTGGGCGGCCTGGACAATCTGCTGGCCGGGGCGCTGGAGACGGCCATCTTTACCTGCCCCAAATGCGGAAAACTGGAATTTTTCCGGGGGGATTTCTTCGACGGCGCGGGGGAGGAGCCGGGCGGAATCGCCCGGACCCGGTGCCCCGGCTGCGGCGCCCTCTATGAGATGGACTATCCCAAGTGCCCCCGGTGCGGGGCGGAAAACGAAAATTGGTAAAGGAGACGGCAGGCCATGGGCTTTTTTGACAAGCTGAAAAAAATCAACATTTTCGCCGGGTTCGGGTCCGAACTCACCGACGATTTCTACGACGAGCTGGAGGAGTCGCTGATTCTGGCCGACACCGGCATGGACGTAACCTTGGAGCTGGTGGAGGAGCTGCGCCGCCGGGTGCGGGCGGAGGGAGTCAAGACGGTGGACGGGGCCAGGGAGGTGATGGTCCGGGTCATCGCCGGCGCCCTCAGCGCCGGGGACACGGGGCTGGACCTGTCCACACGCCCCTCGGTGGTGCTGTTCATCGGGGTCAACGGGGTGGGCAAGACCACTACCATCGGCAAAATCGGCCGCCAGCTGAAGGCCCAGCGGAAAAAGGTCCTCTTCTGCGCCGCCGACACCTTCCGGGCCGCCGCCGCCGACCAGCTTGCCATCTGGGCCGAACGGGCGGGGGTGGACATCATCAAACAGCAGGAGGGGGCCGACCCCGCCGCCGTGGTCTTCGACGCCATGTCCGCCGCCAAGGCCCGGAGCTCCGACGTGGTGCTGGTGGACACCGCCGGCCGGCTCCACAACAAGCAGAACCTGATGAATGAGCTGAATAAAATTTCCCGGGTCATCGACCGGGAGCTGCCCGGCTGCGCCCGGGAGACCCTCCTTGTGCTGGACGCCACTACCGGACAGAACGGCCTGATCCAGGCCAAGCAGTTCAAGGAAGCGGCCGGCATCACCGGCATCGTCCTCACCAAGCTGGACGGCACCGCCAAGGGGGGCATCGCCATCGCCATCGCCAAGGAGCTGGGCGTGCCCGTGAAATACGCCGGCGTGGGCGAGGGCATCGATGATTTGAAGCCCTTCGACGCCCAGGAGTTCGCCCAGGCGCTGATTTGATCTTTGCATTTTCCGTTTGTAGGGGGTGTCGCGCCCTGCGTGCGGCGCGTCCCTACGGAAAAATGGGCGCCCCTACGGGCGGGGCCGGTTTCGGAAAAAATTTAATAGATTATCAATAGACAGAAAGAGAAAATATGGTAGAATAAGGGGGAAGCCTGTATGAAGCTGGTATTGGCGAGCAAGAACCAGAAGAAGCTGGTGGAGATGAACGATATTCTGTCCCATCTGGGGATTGAGGTCTGCTCCGAGGAGGAAGCCGGGGTAGGCCTGGAGGTGGAGGAGACGGGGGCCACCTTTGAGGAGAACTCCCTGCTGAAGGCCAAGGCGGTGATGGAGGCCAGCGGCCTGCCCGCCATCGCTGACGACTCCGGGCTGTGCGTGGAGTGTCTCAACGGCGCGCCGGGGGTTTACTCCGCCCGGTACGGCGGCGAGGGCCTGAGCGACGAGGAGCGCTACCGAATCCTCCTGGAGAACATGCGGGGCCAGATGACCCGGGCGGCGAAATTCGTCTCGGTAATCACCTGCTGCTTCCCCAACGGCGGCGTGCTCACCGCCCGGGGGGAGTGCCCCGGCTCCATCGCGTACGCCCCCATGGGGGAGGGCGGCTTCGGCTACGACCCGGTGTTCTTCGTCCCGGAGCTGAAAAAGACCTTCGCCCAGCTGTCCGCCGAGGAGAAGAACGCCATCTCCCACCGGGGCAAGGCGCTGGAAGCGTTTAAGGAAAAATTAGAGGAGTATCTTGGGTGATTGGTAGGGGCGGCTATTAGCCGCCCGCACGATCATGGGGAGAGTATCATTAGAACGGGCGGATAATATCCGCCCCTACGCCAGACCAACAGACGTAGGGCGCGGCGACCTCGACGCGCCGCTTGTCGGTATTGTAAAACGGCGGGCCGGGTTGTCCCGCCCTACATGGAATATGCGAAATTTTGAAAACGAGGATAAAATATGGAATTAACAAGCAAACAGCGGGCCCAGCTGCGGGGCCTGGCCAACAGCATCGACACCATTTTAATTGTAGGCAAGGATGGCATCGGGGACAACCTGGTCAAGCAGGCCAACGACGCCCTGGAAGCCCGGGAGCTCATCAAGGGCAAGGTGCTGGAGAACTCCCTGCTCTCCCCCCGGGAAGCGGCGGAGGAGCTGGCCCCCCTGACCCGGAGCGAAGTTGTCCAGGTGATTGGAACAAAATTCGTGTTATACCGTCCAAGCCATAAGAAGGAAAAGAAAGATAAAATCGTCCTGGTGCAGGACAAGAAGCGGCCAAAGGGGTAGAAAAAAGCCCCCCTCTTAGAGGGAGGTGCCCCCAGTTCGCAAACTGGGGCGGAGGGAGCCCGGGAAAACTCCCTCAGTCAGCCCTCGCGGGCTGACAGCTCCCTCGGAGAGGGAGCCTTTGGTGCGATCCAGCAAAATTTTCATTCTGAATAAGGCGGTGTCAGTGATGAAAATCGGTATTTATGGCGGAACCTTCAATCCGCCCCATCTGGGGCATCTGGCGGCGGCCCGTACGGCGGTGGATGTGCTGGGCCTGGACAAGCTGCTCATCATTCCGGACGCCATTCCGCCCCACAAGGAGCTGCCGGAGGGCACGCCCAATCCGGAGCACCGGCTGGCCATGGCGGCCAAAATGGCCGACGTCCTGCTGATGCCCGAGGTGGCGGAGGCATCCCCCATGGAGCTGGACCGGGCGGGGAAGAGCTACACCGCCGACACCCTGGCTCAGCTGAAAGAGGAGCACCCAGGGGCGGAGCTGTGGCTTCTCATGGGGACGGACATGTTCCTCACCCTCCACCTCTGGCGCGAGCCGGAGCGGATTCTGGAGTTGGCGGGGGTGTGCGCCTTTGGACGCACCGAACAGGACGGGGAGGAGCTTTTCGCCCCCCAGCGGGAACACCTGCAAAAGGCCTACCCTAGGGCGAAAATCACCACCATCACCCTGCCGGGGCTGGTGGACGTCTCCTCCACCCAGCTGCGGGAGCTGCTGGCCCGGGGGGGGGGCGGGGAGTACCTGCCGCCCTCCATCTACGGCTACATCCTGAGAAACGGCCTTTACGGCACTTGCGCCGACCTGAAACACCTGGACATCCCGGAGCTGCGGGCCTGTTCCTACTCCATGGTGATGGAGAAGCGGGTGCGCCACATCCGGGGCACCGAGGAGGAAGCGGTCCGGCTGGCCCGGCGCTGGGGGGCCGGCGAGGACATGGCCCGCCGGGCGGGCATCCTCCACGACTGCACCAAGTACCTCACCGGCGGGGAGCACATCGCCATCTGCCAGCGGTACGGGGTGCCCCTGGACGACCTGGAGCGGGCCGCCCCCAAGCTGCTCCACTCCAAGACGGGGGCGTGTATGGCCCGGCATATTTTTGGAGAACCTGATGAGGTGTATGAGGCCATTTTCTGGCACACCACAGCCAAGGCGGACATGTCTACATTAGAGAAAATACTGTATGTCGCCGACTACATGGAGCCAAACCGGAGCTTCGACGGGGTGGAGCGCCTGCGGGAGCTGGCCTACAGCGACCTGGATAAGGCCCTGCTCCTGGGGGTGGAGATTACCGTCCAGGAGATGGAGGACCGGAAGCTGCCCGTCCATAAAAACACGCTCCAGGCCCTGGCCTGGCTGCGGGAGCATGGTGTAACGACTGAAAGGTGAGACTATGAGCGAATTTCACAACCAAAAGGGAAAGCGGGAGGCCGCCCGCGGGGGCTGGTGGGCCCGCTATCGGGCCTGGTCGGCGGGGCTGGACCGGAAGTCCAGGATTCGGTACCGGGTGTGCGTGGCGCTGGCGGTGGCCGCCGTGCTGGCGGTGGCCCTGACGCTGTTCCTCCGGTCCTGGATCAGGCTGCCCGACGTGCCCGACCCCCCGGGCGGCGGCAAGAACCCCGGGGGGAACACCTCCCAGGTTCAGCCCGGACAGTCGAGTGGGGACCTGTCCTATGAGGGGGCGGAGCTGCCCCAGGTGGCCAGGAGCGGACGGAAGGAGGGGTATTACACCTTCCTCCTCAGCGGCCGGGACGTGGTCAGCGGGGCCACCGACACCATGATGCTCATTACCTACGACACGAAGGGGCAGGCCATCAGCGCCATCAGCCTGCTGCGGGACACCATGATCAACACCAGCGCCCGGAGCAAGCGGCTGAACACGGCGTTCTACCGGAACATGGGGGACAGAAGCCTGCCGGACAAGGAGCGGGTGGAAAACGGCATGTCCGCCCTGCGCCAGGAGGTCAGCCGGCTCACAGGCGTATACCCGGACTTCTACGTCATGGTGGAGTGGGAGGCCATCGGCCGGCTGGTGGACGCCATCGGCGGGGTCTACTTTGATGTGCCCTTCGACATGGACTACGACGACCCCACCCCCGGCCAGGACCTGCACATCCACCAGAAAAAGGGCTACCGGCTGTTGGACGGCCAGGACGCCATGGAGGTCATCCGCTTCCGGAAGAGCAACGACGAGAGCCTTGTCCTCTACGACTCGGGCCGCACCCAGATCCAGCGGGATTTTCTCACCGCCGTGCTGAAAAAGTGCCTGACTCCTGAGATTTTGCTGAAGCTGCCCTCCCTGGTCCAGATTTTCATGGACAACGTGGACACCGACCTGACGGTGGGCAACATCCTGGCCTTCGCACAGCTGGCGGCCGGGATGGAGGTGGAAGACAGCGTGAAGTTTGTCTCCATGCCCTTCTACAATGTGCGGTATGGCACGGCGTCTATGGTGTGCGCCGTACAGGACGAGCTGCTGGAGCTGCTCAACGCCGGCATCAACCCCTATGTGGACGAGATCCAGGCCAGCGACCTCCAGCTGATGTACCAGAAGAGCAACGGCGCCTTTGGGGTGACCAACGGCAAGCTGGCCGACCCGGCGGTGGGCCAGGTCTATGTGGCCCCCAAGCCCGAGCCGGAAGAGCCCGACGAGCCTGATGAGACTGTCCCGCCGGACTCCTCCGCCCCGGGGGACAACTCCCCGGATGGCTCCGGCACGGAAGACAACCCGCCCGACAGCTCCAGCTCCGGGGACGCCCCGCCCGAGAATCCGGCGGGGCCGGATTCCAGCCAGCAGCCTGGAGACGGCTCCCAGCCCGCCGGGCCCTCCGGCTCCTCCGGACTGGGGGCCATCGACCCGTCGGATATCTTCCCCGACCCCTCCACAGGGGCACAGACCGGGGAGCAGAATCAGGATACAACCCAGACGGCGGCGCAGCCGCCCCGGGTGTAAGAACCGGTATTCACAATCTCAAACGACCGTCTGAACGGTTCTTTTGCCGCCCTGCGGCGTTAAAAAATCTTGAAATCCACAAAGGATTCCTGCGATTTTTTGCCT
>JAAWNI010000069.1 GCA_022798855.1 Lawsonibacter sp.
GGACGAGGAATTTTGCCGCCCTGCAAGGCAAAAAATCACAGGAATCCTTTGTGGATTTCAAGATTTTTTAACGCCGCAAGGCGGCTAAAGGCCCGTCCAAACAGTCGTTTGAGATTGTGAATACAGGTTCTTAGTCCCAAACGCCGCAGGATGCCAGAAGCCCTCTGTCACCCTTCACGGCAAAATATACATAGTCGCTGTAATAGCTGCCGCCGATCTCCACCACCGCGCCGCCCGCCATGCAGTCAAGATATTCCGCCAGCTCCTGCTGGTTGTCCGGGGTGAAAAACGCCAGCTCCCGGGCCAGATGGCCCCACGTCCGGCTGGCCAGCCGCAGTTCCCGGACAATGGCGTACTGCTCATACATCTGCCGGCCCAGGGTGAGGCACCGCTCCCGCTCCCGGCGGGGGATGTTCCAGAAGCCTGGCTCCCACTCCTCAGAAAAGGCCATGCCGGACAGAAGGGCGCGGACATAGCCCTCCGCCAGGTGCCCCCCCAGATACCCTGGAGGAAATTCCAGCATGTCCAGAGCCGCGCCCAAGGCCCGGCTCTGAAAGCTGCTGTGCCATTCCCTGACATCCACCCATGCCAGCCCTTCCGCGATGGCGCGGAAGCCCGCATAGTCAGACACAGCCGCCCGCAGGGCGTCCGCCAGCGGGGCCGGCCCGCTCAAAACGCCACCTTGAGGAACAGCGCCACACAGCACAGGATGATGGCGCAGGGGACGTAGAGATACCGGCCCACGCTGTACCACCCCTGCCCCGAGGGCTTTTTCGCCCCCAGGTTGACCTCCTCCATCAGCTCATCCCGCTTCATGATCCAGAACCAGGACAGCGCGCCCAGAGTGGCCCCGATGGGGATGATATAGATGGAGACGATGTCCATCCAGGGGCCCCACTTGAAGATGGGCTCCATATTCAGGCCGATACCCAGGCAGATCACGCAGAGGAGGGCCAGCATGGCCTTCCGGTTCAGCCTGGGGAAGCGGTGGAGGAGGGACTCGCCCACCGCTTCAAACATATTTTGCAGGGAGCTCACCCCGGCAAAGACCATGGCGGTGTACAGGATGACGGCGAAGAGCCGGCCCAGGGGGATGTCCTGCAAGATGTGGGGCAGGGTGACGAAGAGCAGGGAGGGCCCGGA
Organism: Lawsonibacter sp.; assembly: GCA_022798855.1. Classification (GTDB taxonomy): domain Bacteria; phylum Bacillota; class Clostridia; order Oscillospirales; family Oscillospiraceae; genus Lawsonibacter. The sequence continues at coordinate 1,144 of JAAWNI010000069.1, forward strand.
GCCCACGTCCAGCCCATAGGCGAAGCAGGCGGGGATGATCACCAGGGCGGCCACCAGGGCGGCGATGGTGTCGAAGAGGGCGGTCCGCTTGGCCAGGGAGACTACGTCCTCCTCCGGGGACAGGTAGGCCCCGTAGACGATCATGCCGCTGCCCGTGATGGACAGGGAGAAGAAGGCCTGCCCCATGGCCCAGATCCACACCATGGGGTCCAACAGGTCGGCCCACCGGGGGGTGAACATATATTTGTAGCCCTCCACGGCCCCGGGGAGGAAGGCCACCCGGACGGCCAGGACCATGAAGATGATGAAGAACAGGGGCATCATCACCTTGTTGGACTTCTCGATGCTCTTGGCCCCCAGCAGGAGGGTGAGCAGGGTGCCCACCACCACCACCGCATGGAAGGGGACCACCGAGTAGTCCGACAGGGAGAAGGAATCAAACCAGGGCTGCGGGTCCACGCTCATCAGCGACCCGCCCACCGAAGCGGCGAAGGCCTTGAGCACGTAGGCGATGATGACGGCGTAGCCCAGGGCGATGCACATGGAGCCCGCCAGGGGGAGCCAGCCCAGCAGGCCGCCCGCCCGCCCCAGCTTTTTGCTCCGGCTGGCCCAGGCCATCTCATAGGAGCCCAGGGTGCCGGTGTGGGCCCGGCGGCCTACGGCGTACTCTGCGGACAGGCCCACCGTGCCGAAGAGAAGAATAAAGAACAGATAGGCCAACAGAAAAGCCCCGCCGCCGTTGCTGCCCATCTTGGCCGGAAAGCCCCACACGTTGGCCATGCCCACCGCGGAGCCTACAGCTGACAGCACAAAGCCCCAGCTGCTGGTAAAACCATGCTTTTTTGATCCCATAAACTCAATCTCCTGTTTCTATAGGGTGCGCGCCGGCGGTATGGTGTCTCTTTGCTCAGACAAAGTATAATATAATTTGCACAAAAAAGCAACAAATAATTTGGGGCAGAGTCAAAAAACTGCTGCAAACCCTATCCGTTCCGTGGGCATGGCTGCCTCATAAATTCAGGAAGCCCGCCGAATGTAAGGCAAGGGCTTTGCCCTTGCCTTATTTTTTATCTCCTTTCGGGGATGGGCATGGGGGCCCCTGCCCTATATGGCATACCGGCCGGTATTTCCAGAGTTTTTCCAAATTTATGGGACGGGCGTGGTTCCGGGGATTTGCGGGGACAGGCATAGGGGCGCTTTTGCCTATTGCGCGGCCCGGGGATTCGTAGTATGATAAACAGGACGATAAATCGCCAACCGGCGAAAGGAGAGGTTTTTATGTGGTTTGACGAGGCAGTCATCTATCAGATCTACCCCCTGGGGCTGTGCGGTGCGCCGGCCGAGAACGACGGCGCGTCCACCCCCCGCATTCTGCGCCTGCTGGACTGGGTGGAGCATATCAAGAAGACCGGGGCGGACACCGTCCTGCTCAACCCGGTGCTGGACAGCGACCGCCACGGCTACGACACCCGGGACTACTTCCGCCTGGACCCCCGCCTGGGGGAGGACGAGGACCTGGCCAAGGTGTGCCGGGCCTTCCACGACGCGGGGCTGCGGGTGATGTTCGACGGGGTGTTCAACCACGTGGGCCGGGGCTTCTGGGCCTTCAAGGACGTCCAGGAGAAGCGCTGGGACAGCCCCTATAAGGACTGGTTCAACATCAATTTCGACGGCAATACCGAGTACAACGACGGCTTCTGGTACGAGGGCTGGGAGGGCCACAACGAGCTGGTCAAGCTGAACCTGTGGAACCCGGCGGTGGTAAACCACCAGTTTGAGGCCATCCGCTCCTGGGTGGACCGGTTCGGGGTGGACGGCCTGCGGCTGGACGTGGCCTACTGCCTGCCCCCGGAGTACCTGAAACAGCTGCGCTCCTTCGCCAACGGGGCCAAGCCCGATTTCGTCCTCATGGGCGAGACGCTCCACGGGGACTACAACCGCTGGATGGCCGACGATATGTGCCACTCCGTTACCAACTACGAGTGCTACAAGGGGCTGTGGTCCGCCTTCAACTCCATGAATATGTTCGAGATCGGCCACTCCCTGGCACGGCAGTTCGGCCCGGAACAGTGGACCCTGTACAAGGGCAGGCACCTGTTGTCCTTCCTGGACAACCACGACGTCAACCGCATCGCTTCCCAGCTCACCAACCCCGGCCACCTGGTCCCCGCCTGGGCCATGGCCTTTGGAATGCCCGGGGTGCCCTCCGTCTACTACGGCAGCGAGTGGGGCATGAAAGGGGCCAAGGGCCGGGGCAGCGACGCGGAGCTGCGCCCCGCCCTGGAGAAGCCGGAGTGGAACGACCTCACCACCTGGATTTCCCAGCTGGCTGCGGCCAAAAAGAAGAGCCCCGCCCTGTGCTATGGGGCCTACCGAAACGTGGTGCTCACCAATAAGCAGATCATCTTCGAGCGGGCCTGCGGCAGCGAGCGGGTGCTGGTGGCCATCAACGCCGACGGCTCCCCCTACACCGCCCACTTCGACGCCGGCTGCGGCCTGGCGGTGGACCTGATCTCCGGAGAGAAGCACGACTTCGGCGGCGGCTCCGAGCTGCCCCCCTACAGTGCCTTCTTCTGGAAGTGCGAGCGGTAATGTGAATGGACCGGCTGCCGCATGTAGGGCAAGGGCTCTGCCCTTGCCGCTCCACCCAAACAGCAATGCGAACAGGCCCCGCCTTACCGGCGGGGCCTGCGCCTATCTGTCATTTATACAGGCGGTCAGGCACTTTTGAAATTCCACATCGGCGCTGGCGAGATAGTCCCAGACCGCGTGAAACGCGCCCGCGTACTGGCTCCCGGCGCTGTCCAGGCCAATAATCATCACCTGGATCGCCGACAGTCCGTCGGTGATACGCTGGGCCGCTGTCTGTAAATCCAATAAATTGCTCTGAATATCCATGGTTACCTCCTTGCATTTCACCAGGAGTTGTGGCATAATTGGATTTGCCAGGCCTCCTTGGTGTGGTAAATAGAGTGTTGGATGCTTGCTAGGGCCGCCAGCACTCTATTTTTTGGCCGATTCAATCCCCTTTTCCAGAAGCTCCAGCAATGTATATCCACTTTTTTGCACAAAATCGTAGATCTGGGCCTTTTCTTCTGGCGTGACTCGAATATACAGGCGCTCCGTTTTCGGGTTTTCAATTTTCGGCCTTCCTATCTTTGGCGACATCAATGCACCTCCTTTTTGTCGTACGTATATAATAATATGTGTCGGACGAAATGTCAATAGCTTTGTGAAAAAATTGCCTAGGTTGCCTCCTTGCATTTCACCAGGAGTTGTGGCATAATCGGATTTGCCAGGCCTCCTTGGTGTGGTAAATAGAGTGTTGGATGCTTGCTAGGGCGGCCAGCACTCTATTTTTTGTCCAACTCAGCTTTTACCAACTGAACGCCTTTCAGAAGTACCTGCGCTTTTGTGGTTCCCAGCCTGTCCGCGCATTCCTGAACCATCGCCAATTCATTGGGAGCCAGCCTCAGCTCCAGGCGCTCAGTTTTTTTGTTGCTGGTTGGACGTCCTGTTCTGGGGGACATGTGTCTCACCTCTCTTGTGTCCGTACTGAATTATATCAAAGGTACGGACAAATGTCAAGCGTTTTTATAGATATTTGCCCACCTCAACCGTCGGAGCCTGCTTATTTGTCATTCATACAGGCGGTCAGGCGTTTTTGAAATTCCACATCGCGCGCTGGCGAGATAATCCCAGACCGCACGGCCACAGCCGCTGTGCCCATCGTTTTACTTGACAAGGGGTGTTTTCTCCACATATAATAAAAAAACATAATCACCGCAGTTTGTTTGACGGCGGTAAAGGGTTATGAGGAAAAGGAGTTGTCCCAAATGGTAAAAATCAACGAAAATTACTTAAAGCTGCCCGGCAGCTACCTCTTCTCTGAGGTAGCCCGGCGCATTCGCGTCTACCAGGAGGCCCACCCCCAGGCGGAAATCATCAAGCTGTCCATCGGCGACGTGACCCGCCCTCTGGTGCCGGCGGTAACCAGCGCCATGCGCGCCGCGGTGGACGAGATGGGGACCGCCGAGGGCTTCCGGGGCTACGGTCCGGAGCAGGGCTATGAGTTCCTCCGGGAAGCCATCGCCCAGGGGGACTACGCCGCCCGTGGGGTGGCCGTCCAGCCCGGGGAGATTTTCGTCTCCGACGGGGCCAAGAGCGACTGCGGCAACATCGGCGACATCTTCGGCGTGGACAATGTGGTGGCGGTGTGCGACCCGGTGTACCCCGTCTATGTGGACACCAACGCCATGGCCGGCCGGGCGGGGGAGTACCAGGAGGAGCTGGGCAAGTGGAACCGGCTCGTCTACATGCCCTGCGTGGAAGCCAACGGCTTCGCCCCTGAGCCCCCCGAGGATATCCCCGACATCATCTACCTCTGCTCCCCCAACAACCCCACCGGCGCGGTGATGACCAAGGACCAGCTGAAGGTTTGGGTGGACTACGCCAACGCCCACGGCTCGGTGATCCTCTACGACTCCGCCTATGAGGCCTTCATCACCAGCGGGAACGTGCCCCACACCATCTTTGAGGTGGAGGGGGCCCGGACCTGCGCCATTGAGTTCCGGTCCTTCTCCAAGACCGCCGGCTTCACCGGCAGCCGCTGCGCCTACACCGTGGTGCCCATGGAGCTGGAGCGGGGCGGCGCCAAGCTGAACGCCCTGTGGAACCGCCGCCAGTGCACCAAGTTCAACGGGGTGCCCTACGTGGTCCAGCGGGGCGCCGCCGCCGTCTATACCCCGGAGGGCCGTGCCCAGATCATGGCCAATATCGACTACTACCGTGCCAACGCCAAGGTCATCCGCGAGGGCCTTTCCGCCGCCGGCCTGGCCTGCTTCGGCGGGGTGGACGCCCCCTACATCTGGCTAAAAACCCCCGGCGGCGCGGGCTCCTGGGAGTTCTTCGACCGGGTGCTGGCCGAAGCCAACGTGGCCACCACCCCCGGCGCGGGCTTCGGCCCCAGCGGGGAGGGCTATATCCGCCTTACCGCCTTCGGCGGTGCGGAAGCCACCAAGGCCGCCGTGGAGCGGGTGTGCAACATGTTCCGATAAGCCGGCCCAGCCTGGAAAACCGGAGCGCCGCCTTCGTGGGGACGCTCCCGGAAATATAAAAAACCTCCTGTGTCCAACACAGGAGGTTTTTTACGGGCCATATTCCATTACACAGCGCGGGTGACCTTACCGGAACGGAGGCATCTGGTGCAGACGTAGACGTGGGTGGGGGTGCCGTCCACGATCGCCTTGACCCGCTTCACGTTGGGCTTCCAGGTGCGGTTGGAGCGGCGGTGGGAGTGGGAAACCTTGATGCCGAAGGTCACGCCCTTGTCGCAAAATTCGCATTTGGCCATGTTGCTAACCTCCTCGCTATGAAAATCTATGAGAATTTATGAATTTGCATTCAAAAAAGGCTCGTTTGATATCATAGCAGAAATTTCTTGAAAAAGCAAGTGTTTTTTTCAAAAGTCCCTTTTCGGATTTGCCGCCGCCCAAAGCGGGTTGGCAGAATGCTCCGGAGGATCAAGATTTGTGAATCTGCGTTTTCCCCATGCCCGCCGCACCGCGGCAAAGTGCAATGTACGCTCATGCCGCGCGGGAGCTGGCTTCTGAAGAGCCGGAAAAATCAATGAAAGAAAGGCATCCCTTCTTCTTGCAAGACAGGCGGTTTTGAGCTATACTATAGGCACATAATGGAAGCGAGGTGGAACCCATTGTCAGAGAGTACCAACAGCGTAAAACTGGGGGAGATCATCCGGGAGTTCGACCTGGAGGTTCTGCGGCCGGGGCCTGATTATGAGAACGTGCCTCTGCGGGCGCTGGACATCAACCGCCCCGGCCTGCCCCTCACCGGTTTTTTTGAGCATTTCGACAACGAGCGGCTGCTGCTCATCGGCCTGACGGAGCACACCTATCTGAGCGGCCTGGCGGCGGAGCGGCGGCGGGAGAGCTTCGACCGGCTCCTGGCCTATCCGGTGCCCGCGCTGATCCTCACCCGGGGGCTGGAGGCCTACCCGGAGTGCATGGAGATGGCGGACAAGCACGACCGGACGGTGCTGCGCAGCACCCAGCAGACCTCCGTGTTCATGAGCGCCCTGATCAGCAGCCTGTACAACCATCTGGCCCCCCAGATCACCCGTTCCGGCGTGATGGTGGAGATCTACGGCGAGGGCGTGCTCATCCAGGGGGAGTCCGGCGTGGGCAAGAGCGAGGTGGCCATTGAGCTGATCAAACGGGGCCACCGGCTGGTGGCCGACGACGCGGTGGAGATCAAGGAGACGAGCCACCACACCCTGGTGGCCACCTCCCCGGAGCTGATCCGGGGCTATATGGAGCTGCGGGGCATCGGCGTCATCGACATCAGCCGCCTGCTGGGGATGGGGGCGATCAAGCTGTCCCAGGAGATCGACATGGTAGTCAACCTGGAGCCCTGGGACGACTCGGCGGTCTACGACCGCTTCGGCCTGGAGTCCCACTTCACGGAGATCATGGGGGTCAAGGTGCCCTGCTCCACCATACCGGTGAAGCCGGGGCGGAACCTGGCCAGCATCGTGGAGGTGGCGGCCATGAACAACCGGAACCGCAAGATGGGCCACAACGCGGCCCAGGAGCTGACCAACCGGATGGATAAAATTTTCGCGGAACAATTGGAAGGAGATGTGGACTGATGTATTACATTGGGATCGACGTGGGCGGCACCAATCTGGTGGCCGGGCTGGTGGATGAAGCGGGGCATATCCTCAACAAGGTGAGCACGCCGGTGGCGAAGAACATGACGGCCCAGCAGTTCGGAAAGGAGCTGGTGCGGATGTCCCGCCGGCTGTGCGAGGTGGGCGAGGTGGACTTCGGCGCGGTTGAGGCGGTGGGCATCGGCCTGCCCGGCGTGGTGGACAACCGGTCCGGACTCTTTGTCCAGAACCCCAATATGCCCTTTTCCGACAAAAACGTCCCCCTGCGGGAGGTGTTCCACGAGGAGTGGGACGTGCCCGTCTTCCTGGGCAACGACGCCAACTGCGCCGCCGTGGGCGAGTACTGGGCTGGCGCGGCCAAGGGCTGCGACCCGGCGGTGATGGTCACGCTGGGCACCGGCATCGGCGGGGGCCTGATCTGCGGCGGCAAGCTGTTCACCGGCTTCGCCAACTCCGGCATGGAGATCGGCCACATGATCATCCAGCCCAACGGCATCCTGTGCGGCTGCGGCGGCCGGGGCTGCTGGGAGCGCTACGGCTCCGCCACCGCCCTGATCCAGCTGGCGCAGCTGGAGATGGAGCGGGATCGGGAGAGCAAAATGTGGGAGCTGTGCGACGGCGACAGCTACAAGGTCCAGGGCCGCACCCCCTTCCAGGCCGCCCGCCTGGGGGACGCCGCCGCGAAACGGGTGCTGTCCAACTACCTCCAGGGGCTGTCCATCGGCATGATCAATCTGGTGAATATCCTCCAGCCCGAGATCATCTGCCTGGGCGGCGGGATCAGCAACGCCGAGGACGATTTGCTCCTGGACCCCCTGCGTGAGCTGGTAAACCGGGGCTGCTTCGACAAGACCAACCATACCAGGATCGAAAAGGCTTCCCTGGGCAACGACGCCGGCGTGGTGGGCGCCGCCCTGCTGTGCAATCTGGTTTAAGAGCTGAAAGGCCCGGGTTATGCCCGGGCTTTAGCTTGTGCTGCCGCCCCAAAGGCTCCCTCTTTGAGGGAGCTGGCACCGCCGCAGGCGGTGGCTGAGGGAGTAACACACCGATTTTATACTACATTTTGCTATTAAAACTCCGTCCGCCGTCCCAAAGGCTCCCTCCTTGAGGGAGCTGGCACCGCCGCAGGCGGTGGCTGAGGGAGTAACACACCGATTTTATAGAAGTTTTCCTTTCCGCTCTCCCCCCGCCACGGCTCCGCCGCGCCACCCCCCTCCAAGAGGGGGGCTTTTTGCTGCGCCTTACTCCGGGAATTGGATGGGGCCATGGGCCGTTTCATATTCATTCAGGTGTTTGAGAAGGACATATTCGATGTAATTGGTCATGGAGCGGTGCTCATTCGTCGCAAGTATGCCAATTTTGTTGAATACATCATCGGACAGCCTCAGGGTAAATACTCTTTTGTCAGTAGCCATGCAGTTCATTCCTTTACAGCTTATATATAGAGTTGATGTAGATGCTGAACACAATCAGTACTTTCAGCGGCGGACAAAATACCGACACGAAAGAAACACCCCCCTGATTGGAGTCAGGGGGGTGTCTGCAACCGGGGAAAGCCCTTACTTGGCGGCCTTAGCGGCCTTGATGGCCTCGATCAGCAGCGGGGTGACCTTGAACAGGTCGCCGCAGATGCCGTAGTCGGCGATCTCAAAGATGGGGGCGGTGTCGTTCTTGTTGACGGCGATGATGCACTCGGAATCCTGCATGCCGGCCTTGTGCTGGATGGCGCCGGAGATGCCCAGGGCGACATAGATCTTGGGGTGGACGGTCTTGCCGGTCTGGCCCACCTGATGGTCGGCGGACAGCCAGCCGGAGTCGATGGTGGCGCGGGAGCCGCCCACGACGCCGCCCAGCACCTCAGCCAGCTCCTCGGCCAGCTTGATGCCGCCCTCCACGTCCTTGGAGATGCCGCGGCCCACGGAGACGACCACGTCGGCACCGATCAGGTCCACCAGCTTCTTGGCGGCCTTGACGACCTCGACAACCTCAGTCTGCATGTCGTCAGCGGTGAGGGTGAAGCTGGGCTTGATGATCTCGCAGGCGTCGGCCTTGGCCTGGTCGAAAGCGGCCTTCTTCATCACGCCGGGGCGCACGGTGGCCATGGCGGGGCGGAACCGGGGGCAGATGATGGAGGCCATCAGGTGGCCGCCGAAGGCGGGGCGGGTCATCTTCAGGTCCCGGGAGACATCATGCTTCTCGCCCAGCACCATGGCGTGGCTGGTGGCGTCGATGCGCTCGGGGGCCAGGGTGGAGTTCTCTTTCAGGAAGTCCTTGTAGATGCCCATGTCCACGTCCAGGTGGGTGCAGTCGGCGCACAGGCCGGTGTGCAGCCGGGCGGCGCACCGGGGGCCCAGGTC
>JAAWNI010000070.1 GCA_022798855.1 Lawsonibacter sp.
GCCCCCCGGAAGGTGCCGTCGCCGCCGATGGCCACAATGCCGTCCAGCCCCAGCAGCTTGCAGGTGGCCAGGGCCTTGGCCCGGCCCTCCTCCTCCATGAACTCGATGCTCCGGGCGGTGTACAGAATCGTACCGCCCCGGTTGATGATGCGGCTGACGCTGGAGCCGTCCAGACGGACAAAGTCGCTGGTGATCAGGCCGCTCCAGCCCCGCCGGATGCCGATACACTCGATGCCCTGGCCCACCGCCGTGCGCACCACGGCCCGGACCGCCGAGTTCATGCCGGGCGCGTCGCCGCCGCTGGTCAGCACACCGATCCGCCTAATTTTATCGCCCATAGTACAACTGCCTCCTTATTATCCCGGTCCGGCCTCCGGCAGCCCGGAGAGGGCCGTTTTTAAGCAACCTTTATTATGTCATTGTTTCAGCGGAATGTCAAGAACTGGCGGCTGTCAGGGAGCGTCCTGCCGCACATTTTATCGCAATCACCAAAATGGGCGCGTTCTGTAGGGGCGGCCTTTGGCCGCCTGTTTGTAATAGACAGATATATTTTTGCGGGCGGACAATGTCCGCCCCTACATTAAAATCTGTGAATGGGACATGCGGCTGTCATGTTATACGGCCCAAAGCTTGGGGAGCTGGGAGTAGAAGCCCCCTTTCTCCTCCCACAGCAGGAGCAGGCTCCCTTTCTCCACCGACACCTGGGCGGGCTCCCCCAGGAACTGGTTGCTCACCCCCAGGGGGAAGTCCCCCGTCAGGACGCTGCGGTCCAGGGGGTATTTCAGCCCTTGCAGGGTGACCCCCTCCGCCGTCCCGCTGTTGCAGAAGACGGACAGAAACCCCCGCATTTCCGCCGGAAAGCTGAGCCGCTGTCCGTCCCGGATACAGGTGGCCGCCGTCTTTTCCCCGGCCAGAAAGCCCTGCGCCCCGTGGCGGGTCAGCCAGTCCAGGAGCTGGAGGTTGCCCAAGGTGTGCTCCAGCCGTCCGCCCACCCCGCCCAGGAGGATGAAGCGGCGGTAGCCCAGCTCCAGGCCCTTGCGCAGGGCGAAGACCATATCGGTGTCGTCCTTCTCCGCCGGGAGCTGGATGACGTTGGGGTGGCTGGGCCGGTGGCCCAGGGAGTCGAAGTCGCCCACCGCCAGGTCGGGGTTCACCCCGTAGGCCATCAGGGAGTCGAACCCCAGGTCGGCGGCGATGACGTAGTCCCCCAGCTTGGGGTAGGGGCGCAGCGCGGGCGTCAGGGACATGGCCCCCACGATGTAGCAGATGTTAAAAGAGGGATTCACGGTATACCACGCTCCGGTTCTCTATAAAATTACGCCGCCCTCCCACCTCCGGCCGCGGCGGATGTCACTGACTGCTATTATAATACAGCACCACCCGGTTTTGCAAGAAATTATATGGCTTTCTTGGGCCGATCCCACCACGGACGGGCGTTTCCGGCTAAACCACGGCTTTCCCCTCTGATTGGCGGGTCATGTTTGTGCAAAATGGCGCTTGACTTCCGTGAACTATTGCACTACTATGATAAAGCATAAAAGAAACGGCGTGCCCCATTCCCGTGGAGGGCACGGAAGGAGGAAGGGCATGGGACCGTTGGACAGTGAAAGGGTGGTGGGCCAGCTGAGGGAGCTGTACCGCCGCTATGGATATATTCAGTACAAGATGAGCAAGTTTGAACCCTACGACCTCTATGTTCAGAACAAGAGCTTTTTGGTCAGCGAGGATATCCTGACCTTTACCGACGCCGACGGGAGGCTGATGGCGCTGAAGCCGGACGTGACCCTCTCCATTGTGAAGAACGCCAAGGAGGGGGGCGGTTTGCAGAAGGTGTATTACAGCGAGAATGTGTACCGGACCACGCCCATCACCCGGAGCTTTCAGGAGATCATGCAGACCGGCCTGGAGTGTGTGGGGGAGGTCGACCTGGTGGCCATGGGCGAGGTGCTGCTGCTGGCGGCCAGGAGCCTGGAGCTGATTAGCGGGGACTATCTGCTGGACGTCAGCCATTTGGGCTTTGTGGCCGGGCTGCTGGACAGCGCCGGCGTGGAGGAGGACTGCCGGGACCGGCTGCTGGAGCTGATGGGGGAGAAGAACACCTCCTCCCTGGGGAGCCTGTGCCGGGAGCTGGGGCTGGCCCCGGAGGTGTCGGAGGACCTGTGCCGGCTGGCCGCCCTCTTCGGCCCGCCGGGGGAGGCGTTTCCGGTGCTGGAAGGGATGGTTCGGGGGGAGCGGATGGAGGCGGCCCTCCAGGAGCTGCGGGATGTCTGCGCCCTGATTCCGGAGGACCACCTCAGACTGGATTTCTCCGTCGTCAACGACATGGACTACTATAACGGCTTTATCTTCCGGGGCTACATCCCAGGGCTGCCCAGCGGGGTGCTGTCCGGCGGGCGCTATGACAACCTGCTGCGCCAGATGGGCCGGAGCGGCGGTGCGGTGGGCTTCGCCGTATATATGAACCTGCTGGAGCGGCTGGAACAGCCGGAGCCGGGCTACGACGCCGACGTGCTCCTGCTCTACGACGGCCAGACCCCCGCCGCTTCGGTGCTGCGGGAGGCGGAGGCCTGCCGTATGCGGGGGGAGAGCGTCCGGGTGGAGCGGAGCGCGCCGGAGGGGCTGTCCTTCCGGACGGTGCGAAAGGTGGGGTAAGGATGATCAATATCGCTCTGCCGAAGGGCCGTTTGGGGGAGCGGGTCTACCGGATTTTGGAACAGGTGGGCTACCCCTGCCCCTCCGTCCTGGAGGACAACCGAAAACTGATTTTTGAAAATCCGGAAGCCGGTGTGCGCTACTTCTGGGTCAAGCCCAGCGACGTGGCCAGCTATGTGGAGCGGGCTGCCGCCGATGTGGGCATCGCCGGGAAGGACGTTCTGCTGGAGTACCAGCCGGAGGTCTATGAGCTGGCCGACCTGGGGATCGGAAAGTGCCGGATGTGCGCGGCGGGAAGGCGGGGCTTTCGGGACCGGCGGGACCAGACCCTGCGGGTGGCCACCAAGTTCCCCAAAATCGCCAAGGGCTACTACAGCGCCCAGAGCCGGGACATCGACATCATCAAGCTCCACGGGTCCATTGAGCTGGCCCCGCTGGTGGGGCTGAGCGACGTGATCGTGGACCTGGTGGAGACGGGGAAGACCCTCCAGGAGAACGACTTGGAGGTCATTGAGACAATCGTCCCCATCAGCGCCCGGCTGATCGCCAACAAGGTGAGCTATAAATTCAAGTACCAGGAGATCACAGCCCTGTGCAGTCAGGTGGATGAGCTGTGCCGCCAGCGGTGATTTCGGGAGGGAGTGAGAGGGCAATGATAAAAATTTACCCATATGGGGAGGTCCCGCCGGAGGGGATTCTGTCCCGCCGGGAGGAGCTGCCCGATGTCTCCGGCCCGGTGGCGGAGATCATCGCCGCCGTGCGCCGGGAGGGGGACAGGGCGCTGAGCCGTTACGCCCTGGCCTTTGACGGGGCGGCCCCGGAGGAGCTGGAGGTCAGCCCCGCCCAGGTGGCCCAGGCGCTGAAGGCCCTGGACCCCCAGCTGCGGCCGGTTTTGGAGGAAGCGGCGGAAAATATCCGCGCCTTCCACAGCCGCCAGGTGCGAAACAGCTTTGTCATAACCGAGCGGGAGGGGGCCATCCTGGGCCAGAAGGCAGTCCCGCTGGACCGGGTGGGCCTGTACATCCCCGGGGGTACCGCCGCCTACCCCTCCACCGTGCTGATGAACGCCATCCCCGCCAAAATCGCCGGGTGCGGGGAGGTCGTCATGGTTTCGCCGCCCACCTGCGGCGGAGATGTGGACCCCGTTGTTCTGGCCGCCGCCGGAATCGCCGGAGTGGACCGGGTGTTTCGGGTGGGCGGGGCCCAGGCGGTGGCAGCCCTGGCTTATGGCACCGAGAGCGTCCCCAGGGTGGACAAGATTGTGGGCCCGGGCAACGCCTACGTGGCGGAAGCCAAGCGTCAGGTCTTTGGACAGGTGGCCATCGACATGATCGCCGGCCCCAGCGAGATTTTAGTCATCGCCGACGGGGCCAGCGATGCCCGCTGGATTGCCGCCGACCTGCTCAGCCAGGCGGAGCACGACAAAAACGCCAGCGCCGTCCTGATCACCGACTCGCCCTCCCTGGCCCAGGCGGCGGCCCGTGAGGTGGAGGTCCAGCTGGCGTCCCTGCCCAGGCGGGACATCGCCCGGGCGTCCATCGAGAACAACGGAAAGATTATCCTCACCGGGAACCTCCTCCAGGCCATTGAGATCGCCAACCAGCTGGCCCCGGAGCACCTGGAGCTGTGCGTGGACAACCCATTTGACTACCTGGACAAGATACGCCACGCCGGGTCCATCTTCCTGGGCCGCTCCTGCCCGGAAGCCCTGGGGGACTATCTGGCCGGACCCAACCACACCCTGCCCACCGGAGGCACGGCCCGGTTCTCCAGCCCCCTGTCGGTGGACGACTTTGTGAAAAAGTCCCAGTTCACCTACTACACCCCCGCCGCCCTGGGGAAGGCGGCCGGGAAAATCGCCCGTTTTGCCCGGGAGGAGGGGCTGGAGGGCCACGCCCGCAGCGCTCTGTCCCGCTTAGGCCAGGAGGTGGAGCCATGAGCCGCTATATGAGCGCCCGCTTTGACGGGCTGGAAGCCTATGTCCCCGGGGAGCAGCCCCAGGATATGCGGTATGTGAAGCTGAACACCAACGAGTCCCCCTTCCCGCCCTCGCCGGAGGTGCGCGCGGCGGTGAACGCCGCCGAGGCGGAGCGGCTGAACCGCTATCCCGACCCGGAGGGGAAGGTGCTGCGGGCCAGGCTGGCGGAGATGTACGGCGTGGAGCCGGACAACGTCTTTCTGGCCAACGGCTCTGACGAGCTGCTGTTCTTCGCCTTCCTGGCCTTCTGCGACGGGGAGCGCCCGGTGGCCTTTCCAAGCATCAGCTATGGCTTTTACCCGGTCTACGCCCAGCTGCTCCGCCTGCCTTACACAGAGGTCCCCCTGAGGGAGGGCTTCGTCCTGGACCCGGCGGACTACTGCGGGCTGGGGAAAAACATCGTCATCGCCAACCCCAACGCCCCCACCGGCCGGGCCATTTCGACGGCGGATATTGAGGAGATCGTCCGGTCCAATCCGGACCACGTGGTCCTTATTGACGAAGCCTATGTGGACTTCGGTGGGGAGAGCTGCCTGCCCCTCATACATAAGTACGACAATCTGCTGGTGTGCCAGACCTTCTCCAAGTTCCGCTCCCTGGCGGGGGGGCGGCTGGGCTTCGCGCTGGCGGGCGGGGGGCTGATTGCCGGCCTGGAGAAGATCAGGTACTCCATCAACTCCTACAACATCAACCGGCTGACCGCCGCCGCCGCCCTGGCCACCCTGGACAGCAACGGCTATTACCTGGAGAACAGCAAAAAAATCCAGGCCAGCCGGGCCTACGCCGCGGCGGAGCTGGACAAGCTGGGCTTTGAGACGCTCCCCAGCCTGGCCAACTTCATTTTCACCCGCTGCCCCCGGATGGAGGGGGGAGCCCTCTACCAGGCCTTGAAGGCCAAGGGGGTGCTGGTCCGCCACTGGGACAGGCCGGAGATTTCCGACTGGCTCCGGGTGACCATTGGCACTCGGGAGCAGATGGACATATTCCTGGACAAGGTCCGGGAAATTTTGAAGGAGGCGGGCTGAGATGCGCGGAGCGGAGCTGGCCCGCAGGACGGCGGAGACGGATATCCGCCTGTCCCTGGACCTGGACGGGGTCGGGAGGAGCGAAATTGATACGGGCTGCGGCTTTTTGGACCATATGCTGACTCTTTTTGCCCGCCACGGCCGGTTTGACCTGAACATTTCCTGTAAAGGCGACACCTATGTGGACGGCCACCACACGGTGGAGGATGTGGGCATCTGCCTGGGGGACGCCTTCGCCCAGGCCCTGGGGGAGAAGCGGGGGATCGTCCGCTACGGCTCCTGCACGCTGCCTATGGACGAAGCCCTGATCCTCACCGCCGTGGACATCAGCGGCCGGGGGATGCTGTGCTATGGGCTGGACATCCCCGCCCAGAAGGTGGGGGACTTTGACACGGAGCTGGCCAAGGAATTTCTCATTGCCTTCGCCCGGCGGTCCGACATGACAATCCATGTCCGCCAGCTGGCGGGGGAGAACAGCCACCACATCATCGAGGGCATGTTCAAGAGCCTGGCCCGCTCCCTGGGGGCGGCAGTTGCCATCGACCCCAGGTTTTCCCAGGAAATCCCCTCCACAAAGGGGGTGCTGTGATGCTGGCCATTGTGGACTACGGAGTGGGCAACCTGTTTTCCCTGCGGTGCTCCCTCCAGGCGGTGGGGGCGGAGGCGGCCGTCACCGGGGACGAGGGGGTGCTGGCCAAGGCGGACCGGGTGGTCCTCCCCGGAGTGGGGGCCTTCGGCGACGCCGCCGGGGCGCTGCGCCGCGCCGGCCTGGACCGGGCGGTCCTGCGGGAGGCGGAGCGGGGCAAGCCCCTGCTGGGCATCTGCCTGGGAATGCAGCTGCTCCTGGACTACAGCACGGAGTACGGGCGGCACCGGGGCCTGGGGCTGATTCCGGGGGCGGTCCAGCCCATCCGGCCTGTGGTGCCGGAGGCATACAAGGTGCCCCATATCGGCTGGAACGCCCTGAGCTTTCCCAAGGACAGGCCGGCCAGCCCCCTGTTCCGCTACATCCAGGAGGGGGACTGCGTTTACTTTGTCCACTCCTACGCCGGGACGGACTGCCGGGAGCACACCATCGCCACGGCGGAGTACGGCCCCGCGCTGACCGCCGCGGTGGCCCGGGACAACGTCTATGGCGTCCAGTTCCACCCGGAGAAGAGCGGAACGGTGGGGCTCAATATTCTGAGAGCGTTTTGTGAGCTGTAGGGCAAGGGGCAGGGCCGCTGGGTGAAACCCGGCGGCGGGATTCCGCCAAGGAATATGGCCCGGCGCGATGGAATCCCCCAGCCACGGCTCCGCCGTGCCAGCCCCCTTTAGCAAGGGGGCCTTTGGAAAAAAACAAGAAGTTTTACATATTTAAAGGAGGAAAACATCATGTTAATTATTCCCGCTATTGACCTGAAGGACGGCCAGGTGGTCCGGCTGAAAAAGGGCGATTTCAACACCGTGCAGCAGGTGGCCGACGACCCGGTGGCCACCGCCAAGGCCTTCTACGAGGCAGGGGCCCGGTACCTCCACGTGGTGGACCTGGACGGCTCCAAGGACGGCGTCCGCAAGAACTCGGAGCTGGTGAAGGCGGTGGCCCAGGTGGGCCTGAAAACCGAGCTGGGGGGCGGCATCCGCTCCATGGAGGACCTGGAGGAAGTCTTCGCGCTGGGCATCTGGCGGGCTATCATCGGCTCCGCCGCCGTCAGTGACCCGGACTTTGTCAAGGCGGCTCTGGAAAAATACGGGCCGGAGCGCATCGTGGTGGGCGTTGACGCCAAGGAGGGCCTGGTCCGGACCGCCGGCTGGGTGGAGGAGAGCGGCGAGAACTATCTGGACTTTGCCAAGCGGATGGAGGAAATGGGGGTCCAGAACATCATCTTTACCGACATCGACACCGATGGCATGCAGACCGGCCCCTCCTTCGCCCGGCTGAAATTCCTGCGGGACGAGGTCAAATGCTCCATCATCGCCGCCGGCGGCGTGTCCTGCAACGCCGACCTCCAGGCCCTGAACCGCATGGGCGTCGAGGGGGTCATCGTGGGCAAGTCCTGGTACACCGGGGCGCTGGACCTGAAGCAGGCCATTGCGGAGGGCGGCCCCCAGTGATTACCAAGCGGATCATCCCCTGTCTGGACGTGCGGGACGGCCGGGTGGTGAAGGGGGTCAACTTCCAGGAACTGGCCGACGTCAGCTCCCCGGTGGAGCTGGCCCAGTACTACAGCGGCTGCGGGGCGGATGAGCTGGTCTTCTACGACATCACCGCCTCCTCCGAGGGGCGGGCCCTGTTCACCGATATCCTGCGGGAGACGGCCGCCCGGGTCTTCATCCCCCTGACGGTGGGGGGCGGCATCAACACGCTGGACGACTTCCAGCGGGTGCTGGAGTGCGGCGCGGACAAGGTGAGCGTTAACTCCGGGGCCATCCGGGACCCCTCCATCATCCCTCGGGCGGCGAAACGCTACGGGAACCAGTGCGTGGTGCTCAGCGTGGACGCCAAGCGGGTGGGGGGGCGGTTCCGGGTTTTCGCCAAGGGGGGCCGGGAGGACACCGGGCTGGATGCCATCGAGTGGATCAAGTCCGGGGTGGAGAACGGCGCCGGGGAGGTCGTCCTGAACAGCATCGACACCGACGGGGTGAAGGGCGGCTTTGACCTGGAGCTGCTCTGGGCGGCCTGCGGCGCGGTGGACGTGCCGGTGGTCGCGTCCGGCGGCGCGGGGAGCGTACAGGATTTCGTCACCCTCTTCCAGGCCCTGCCCAAGGTGGACGCCGGCCTGGCCGCTTCCATCTTCCACTTCGGCCAGGTGTCCATCCCGGAGCTGAAAAGGGCACTGGCCGCCGAGGGGATACCTACAAGGCTCCCTCTCTGAGGGCCGACTCCCCCTGTCAGGGGGAGATGGCCGAAGGCCAGAGGGGGTAGGGATGCTGTCGCCGCCGCAGGCGGTGACTGAGGGAGTTTTCCGGCAAATGAACTCCCTCCGTCACGGGCTGAGCCCGTGCCACCTCCCTCTAAGAGGGAGGCCTAGAAATCGCGAAGGTGTGATACCATGCTGAACATCGACCAGCTGAAATTTGATGAAAAGGGCCTGATTCCCGCCATTGTGGTGGACGCGCAGAGCAAAAAAGTGCTCACCCTGGCCTATATGAGCCGGGAGAGCCTGGAGATCAGCATGAGGGAGGGCCGGACCTGCTTCTGGTCCCGCTCCCGGCGGGAGCTGTGGCGCAAAGGGGAGACAAGCGGCAATGTCCAGCGGATTGTGGACATCACCGCCGACTGCGACCGGGATGCCCTGGTGGTCCGGGTGGACAAGGCGGGCCCCGCCTGCCATCTGGGCACCGACTCCTGCTTCAACGACAGGGTCTTTGAGGATGGGGAGGGGGAGCCCTTCTCTGTCCAAGGGCTGTACGCCCTGCTGGAGGGCCGGAGGGCCGCCCTGCCCGAGGGCTCCTACACCACCTATCTGTTCCAGAAGGGGGCGGACAAAATACTTAAGAAGGTGGGGGAGGAGTGCACCGAGGTAATCATCGCCGGCAAGGCGGGGGACAAGCGGGAGACGGTCTACGAGATCGGGGACCTGATGTACCATGTGATGGTGCTGATGGTGGAAATGGGCATTTCGGTGGACGAGGTGCTGGCCGAGCTGGCTTCCCGCCATGTGATCGACCACAAGGTGAAGCAGGAGAAAATGACATGATTCAGAATCTGCACACCCACACCTCCTTCTGCGACGGGGCAAACACCCCGGAGGAGATGGTCCAGGCGGCCATCGCCCTGGGGATGGACTCGCTGGGCTTCTCCGGCCACGGGCCCTCCTCAGCCCCGGATGACGCCGCCATGGATAAAGACTCTGTATCCGCCTACCGGGAGGAGGTGCTCCGGCTCAAGGAGAAGTACGCCGGCCAACTGGAGGTTTTCCTGGGGCTGGAGCGGGATTTTTTCTGGGCCCCGGACGGCGGGGGCTGGGACTATGTGGTCGGCTCGGTCCACTACGTGGAAAAGGACGGGGTCTGGCTGGGGGTGGACTACGGGCGGGAGGTGTTTCAGGAGAACGCGGCCCGGCACTACGGCGGGGACTGCATTGCCTTCGCGGAGGACTACTACCGGCTGGTGGGGGAGGTCCCGGAGCGCACCGGCTGTCAGATCGTGGGCCACTTCGACCTGATTACCAAGTTCAACGAGGGGGGCCAGCTCTTTGATACCACCGGCCCCCGGTATGTAAAAGCCGCCCTGGATGCCCTGGACCGGCTGGCGGAGCGGGATGTGGTCTTTGAGATTAACACCGGGGCCATGTCCCGGGGGTATCGGACCGCTCCATACCCCGCCCCCTGGCTGCTGCGGGCCATGCACGAGCGCAATCTGCCCATCTGCATCACCAGCGACTGCCACAGCCGCGCCAACCTGCTCTATGCCTTCCCACAGGCGGAGGAGCTGGCCTGGAACTGCGGCTACCGGGAGCGGATGGTGCTGACCGGAAACGGATTCGCGGCCCAGGGGCTGGAGCGGCCAAGATAAAAAGAAAAGAGCTGGAGGAAGCTTCCTCCA
>JAAWNI010000071.1 GCA_022798855.1 Lawsonibacter sp.
CCGCGTGGCCAAGTACAACCAGCTGCTGCGCATCGAGGAGGAGCTGGGCGACATCGCCGAGTACCCCGGCATGAAGGCCTTCTTCAACCTGCGCTAAGTCATCCCGACCCACATTTGAAAGAACCGGCGCGGCAGATGCCGCGCCGGTTTTTCTTGGACCCCCTCCCCTATTTATAGTCGACGCATTTGAGAAGAGGTAAAAAGGAGGGGAGGAAAATGGCGCAGGGCAAGGCGGAGGATGCAGGCGGGCTGACGCCCGCCAAAGACGGCAACACCGCCCTGTACCATTTTGCCCCCCGAACTTTACCGATTTTCAAGTGCGTCGACTATATAGCCAGGAGTTGAATGGCGGGGGCCGATGTGGTATACTGCTTCAAAAGGCGGCGTCCTCCCCCGGATGCGCCCGCTGACAGAGGTGATTGCATGAGCGATACACTTACCCCCATCTCCCCCTGGGACGCAAGAGCCCAAAAACAGGTGGACAGCCTTCTGGAACAGGAGGGCATCCGCCGGGACGGCAATCTGGACTACACCTGCGGGCTCTTTGACGAGGACTGGAAGCTGGCGGCCACCGGCAGCTGCTTCGGGAACACCATCCGCTGCCTGGCGGTGGACCGGGGCCGGCAGGGCGAGGGGCTGCTCAACCAGATCGCCACCCACCTGATGGAGGTGCAGACGGCCCGGGGAAACACCCATCTGTTTCCCTACACCAAGCCCCAGAGCGCCAAATTTTTCGGCGATCTGGGCTTTTGGGAGATCGCCCGGGTGGAAAACAGCCTTGTCTTTATGGAGAACCGCCGCCGGGGCTTTTCGGACTACCTCGCCGCCCTGGAGAAGCCCCGGCGAGAGGGGCGGTCCGCCGCCATCGTCATGAACGCCAACCCCTTTACCCTGGGCCACCTCCATCTGGCGGAAAAAGCGGAGGAAAAGGCCAGCCACACCACCGCCCTGTACAACGAGGAAATGGTCCGCCTCCTGCCTGAGCTTGGAATTGAGTGCAAGGTGGCGCCCCGTTTTGCGCTGGAGGGCCGGCCGGTGAGCGCCAGCACGGTCCGCCAGGCCATCCATCAGGGCCGGCTGGAGGACATCCGCCCTCTGGTGCCTGAGGCTACCTGGAGCTATTTTTCCTCCCCGTTGGCGGCGCCGGTGGTTGAAGCCATCCAGCGGGAGAAAGACGTAATTCACTACTGAGGGGGCGCGCTATGGAGCGGGAAGTGGCCTTAATGGAGGTGCTGGAGGCCCGGGAAGCCCGGGTGCGCCAGCAGAATATTTTTCTGGAGCAGCACGGCGCGCCGGTAGTCTCCTTTACCCTGAATATCGCTGGGCCGGTAAAGGACTCCCCCCTGATCCGCCGGGCCTTCTATTGGGGGCAGGACCAGCTGGAAGCGGGCCTGCGGGCGTCCAGCCTGCCCGTTCTGTCCCGGAACCTGATGCTGCTCCCCACCGGCTGCACGGCCCTCTACGCCGTCGGCGGGACGGCAACGGAGATAAAAACCCTGTGCACCTCCATTGAGGACTCCTCCCCCCTGGGGCGGCTGTTTGACATGGACGTGCTGGATGCCGGCGGCCGCAAGCTGGACCGGGCCGAGGTCAGCGGAGGCCCCCGGAACTGCATCGTCTGCGGCGCGCCGGGGAAGGGCTGCTCCTCCCGCCGGGTCCATACGGTGGAGGAGCTGCAAGGGGCCACCCGCCGCATCATGGAGGAGCATTTCGCCGCCGCCGACCGGGAGCAGATTTCCGCCCTGGTGGCCCAGGCCCTGCTGGACGAGGTCTGCACCACCCCCAAACCCGGCCTGGTGGACCGGGCCAACAACGGAAGCCACCGGGACATGGATATCTTCACATTCACCGCCAGCGCCGCCGCTCTGACCCCCTACTGGGGGCGGTGCTTCCAAACCGGCCGGGAGACGGCGGCGCTGCCCCCGGCGGAGACATTCTCCCTTCTGAAAAGGGCCGGACAGGGGGCGGAGCGGGCCATGTTCGCCGCCACGGGGGGCGTCAACACCCACAAGGGGGCCATCTTTACCCTGGGCCTAATCTGCGGCGCGGTGGGCCGGCTGTGGCGCGCCGAGGCCCCCTGCCGGGAGCCGGGAGCCATACTGTCGGAGTGTGCCAAAATGGCCGCCCCCTCCATCCGGAGCCACTTCGCCGCTTTGGACGGTGAGAGCGCCCGCACGGCGGGGCAGAAGCTCTATCTGGAGCGGGGCATCACCGGAGCCCGGGGGGAAGCGGCCCAGGGGTTCCCCGGCGTACGGGACCACGCCTTGCCCAGGCTGAAAGACGCCTTGCTGGCCGGCCGGAGCTGGAACGACGCTGGAGCCATCGCCCTGCTCCACCTAATCGCCCGGGGGACTGACACCAACATGGCCGCCCGGGGCGGCCCGGAGAAGGCAAAAAAAGCGGCGGAGGACTGCGCCCGACTGCTGGAGCGCTGTCCCCTGCCGGAGATGGGCGATATCGCGCGGCTGGATCAGGAGTTTATCCGGGACAACCTCTCCCCCGGCGGCTGCGCCGATCTTTTGGCGGCCGCCCTCTTCCTCTGCCGTTGGGAGGAGTTTTTATAGAACAGACCACAGCTGCCCAGCCGGGCAGCTATTTTTTTCTCACCGGTATCTGGATCTCGGTCACAAACTGGCTCATATCGTTGGTGATTCCGTAGTCCACCATGGTGATTTCCTTGGAAAAACCGGCGATTTCCAGATGGTTCTCTTCAATATACTTCGAGAGCTTCTCGTAGTATGCGGGGGCATCCTTATGGCTGCCGCAGAAGCATACGGCGGCGCAGGCCTCCTCCGGCAGCTCCTCCAGCATCCCCACATACTGGTCCTCGTCGTCCAAAACCAGAAACACCATATCATACCGGCTGTAGTCCTTTTCGGCCAGCCTTTCCGCCGAAATGCCCACGCCCACCTTCCCCAGGAACACAATGGGGTCCTTCTGCCCCTGCTCCAGCCTTCGGATGGAGGTCTCAAAGTCGGGGCTCTGGTAGGAGTCAATGGCCAGATGGTCTTTCAGCCAGGCAATCCGCCGGGGCTTGACCCGCTTGACCTGAATGCGCTCCTTCTCCGCGCCCAGCGCGTCCTGTATCTGCCGCAGGCGGTTGGTGATCTTCTTCTCAATGCTTTTCAGCTCCTCCTGCTTGCGGACCACCACGTCTTTTTGCTGGCGGAGCATCTCCTGTATCTTCCCAATGTCCCGATTTTTTAAAAAGCTGGCAATCTGAGAGAGGGGCATGTCCAATACCCGCAGGTAGAGGATGGTGTTCAGGCACTCAAACTGCCCGGTGCTGTAGTAGCGGTAGCCCGTCTCCTGGTCGACGTACTCCGGCTCCAGAAGCCCGATCTTCTCGTAGTAGCGCAGGGACCCCACGCTGAGATGGAACATCTTCGCCATCTCGCCGATTTGAAACAGCTCACGCTTTTCCAAGGAATTTCCCCCCTTGCCCCCGTTGACATCTGTTCATCCAGAGAAATACGCCGGCGCAGATTGCCGCCGACAGGGCGGAGCCCGCCGGAGAAGCCAGCCCCATGGGGAAGAGCGTCTCGGGAAAATGCTTCGACGCCAGATAGGACAGGGGTATCCGGGCGCACAGGATGGAGAGGGAGTTGTGGATGAAGGGGATCATGGACCACCCATAGGCGCAGAAATAGCCGCTGAAGCTGAAGTGGATGCCCGCGAAAATGCAGTCCCACACGTACCCCCGCATATACTGGCCGCCCAGCAGGACCACCTCGGCGCTGCCCGCCTTGGTCCGGTCCACAAAGAGTCCGACGCAGGGCTCCGCGGCCAGCCGCATCACCAAAACGGCGGCGAACCCCCAGAGGACCGCCATAGCGATGGCGTAGCGGAGAACCGCCCGGGCCCGGTCATGCCGCCCGGCCCCGATGTTCTGGGCGGAGAGGGCGGACACGGTGGACAGCATGGAGGAGGGCACAAGGAACAATATCCCGATGATCTTCTCCACAATTCCCACCGCCGCCGCGTCATTCAGCCCCCGCCTGTTGGCGATGATGGTGATGACGATGAAGGCGATCTGAATAAAGCCGTCCTGCAAGGCCACCGGAATCCCGATTTTCAGCAGGCCGCCCATCGTCTCCCGGTGGGGCATGAAGTCCTTTTTGGCCAGGGGAATCCCGGTCTTTTTCCGCAGAATGATGGCCAGCGAGACGGCCACGCTGATGGTCTGGGACAGCGTGGTGCCCAGCGCCGCCCCCTCCGCCCCCAGGCCAAGGCCCCCGATGAAGAGGTAATCCAGGGCGATATTGGCCCCGCAGGCCACCGCGATAAAATACATGGGGCTTTTGGAGTCGCCCATGCCCCGAAAGATGGAGCTGATAATATTATAGGCGGTGATAAAGGGAATCCCGATAAAGCAGATTGTAAGATAGGAGGTGGTGCCCGGGACCGCCTCCACAGGGGTGGACATGGCGCTTACGATCCCTCGCACCGAGAGGAGGAGCCCTCCGGTCAGCAGCGCCGACACCAGCATGAACAGCGTGATTGTATTTCCAATGGTCCGCCCGGTCTGCGCCCTGTTCCGCGCGCCCACCGACTGTCCAATCATCACCGTCGCCCCCATGGCCAGCCCGACGACCATGACGGTCAGCATGTGCATGACCTGGCTGCCGATGGAGACGGCGGTGGTGCTGTCAACACCGTGAAACTGTCCGATGATGAACAGGTCCGCCATTCCATAGAGCGTCTGTAAAAAGTAGGACAGCAGATAAGGGACCGAAAATTGTACAACCGTCTTGAAAACGCTGCCCGACGTCAGATTTTTTTCCATGCGGCCCACCTCCGATGCGCTTGTGTAGTGTATCATAAACTCTACAGCTGTTGTAGAGTCAATAGGCAAAATCCCTCCCGGAGGATTTTGTCATAATAACCAAATTTTTTCAAACTCCCTTTTATTTTTCTTCTTTTGGCCGAAGTATAAGAAAATAGGTTCTTGAACTGGAGGGAATTTCCATGGACGTATCCGGCGTCAGCGCCAGCAGCTATTACCAAACCGCCCCCGCCCCCCGTGAGGTCCAGGCCGGCCCGGACCCCCGGGAGGAGCAGGACAGCCCGCCCACCCTCACCGAGATGATGGAGGAAGCACAGGAGAGGGCCGAGCAGCGGGAGGAGATGTTCCAGCGGGTAAAAAACAACCGGCGCTATGGAGACACCGCCATGGCAGCCTACTCCAAGCTGGCCCGGGCCCGGACCCCCGCCCAGGTGGACGCCGCTTCCGGCTACGCCCGGCGGCAGATCGCCCAGCTCCGGGCCGCCAAAAGCGGCGACAGTGAGAACGCCGACCGCATCCAGGCGGCCATCAATCAACTGCAGAAGGCGGTGAACCGGGCGGGCCGCAAAAAACGGGAGCTGGCCCAGGAGAAGTCCTCCGCGAAGCGCATGGCCAAGCTGGAGAAGGAGAAACGGACCCGTGAAGCCAAGCGCCAGCGCCACGAGCTCCGCCGCCGGCAGACCCAGCGGATGATTCGGGAGTCCGGCTATCTGCGGGAAGCGGACGTTGACAACCGCATACAGAGCCAGCTGGCCGCCAGCAAGCTGGAGCTGCGCAACCAGATGCGGGATTTAAACGCCGCCGCCCCTGCCCCGCTGGACAGCGCCATCCAGGGCTACACCGCCAGCGCGGTCTCGGAAACCGCCGCGCCCCCGCCGGAGATCAGCCTGCAAGCCTGAGCCCGCCGCCTCTCCGGGCACGCTCACACCGCGTACTCGTACAGCAGGAAGCTGGCCAGCCCGGTGCTCTCATACCATATTTTTTTCGCCTCGATGTATACGAAGCCCGCCCGCTCATACAGCCGCAGGGCGGGCTCGTTGCCCTCCAGCACGTCCAGCCGCAGGGCCTTCCACCCCCTGCCCCGGGCCAGGGCCACGGCTCCCTCCACCATCTGCCGGGCCACGCCCAGGCCGGAAAAATCGGAAGACACCCCCAGGGTGTGGATCACCGCCGTCTCCTCGTCCAGCGCGTCCACCCGCCAGGGGGCGTCGCCATAGGACTTGTCCGTCCCCTGGGTGACGATCATCCCGGCAGCTAGTTTTCCCTCCAGCTCCCCCACGTACAGCGTCCCGGCCTGGATGGACTCTCGAAAATGCGCCTCGGTGGGGTACACCCCTTTCCTCCAGGCCGCGGTTCCGGTTTGCGCCTGGAACCGCTCAATGATTCCATCGTACAGCGCCACGATGGCGGGTATGTCCTCCAGGACCGCCTGGCGTACTTTCAGCATATGCCTCTCTCCTCTTAATTTGATATGTTGGTATTATAGCGCGTTTCAGCAGAAAAACAAGTAAAAAAACTCTTGACTTTTGTGCGCATTTAAGTTAATATATATGTGCGCACTAAAGTGAGGTGAAATGAGTGTCGCCAAGAACAGGACGGCCGCCCAAGGGCGAGGAGTCCCGCACCGTGACCATCAATATCCGAGTATCCACTACCGAAGCACAGAAGATACAACGCTGTGCCACCCAGTTGGGAACATCGAGAGTTGATGCGATTGTACAGGGAATCAAGCTTCTTGAAGCTGAGCTGGACAAAAAATAGAGTGTTGGCCACCGAAGCAAGCAACCCAACACTCTACCTAAATACCCCCGGAAGGAGGTAAATCTGATTATACCACTTCTCCGGGGAAAATGCAAGGAGAAAAAACAATGGACCACAACATGGAGCGCGCAAATTGGAACGCGCTGGAGGAAAGCTATGACCAGCTCCTCTATCTGCTGAACGCCCTGGAGCTGATGGTCCTGGCGCTGCCGCAAACGCACAGCCCCTACGCCGACGGCTTTTATGCCCTCTGGAGATGTATTTCCCAGGCAAACCAGGACTTTCAAACACATTTGGCCCTCTGCCAGAAGCAGGCCTGACAAAAACGGACCGTCCAGCCGGACGGTCCGTCTGCTGTAAACGGAATCCCCCCGCCACCGGGTTACACCCGGCGGCCCTCCCCCCTTTAGCAAGGGGGGCTTGGGTGCTTGAAGGTCCCAGTTCTGCTCCAAAAGGCCCCCTTGTTAAAGGGGGCTGGCAGCGGCGCAAGCCGCTGACTGGGGGATTCTGTAATATAGAGCTGTTTTGCGTCATGGAATCCCCCGCCACCAGAGAACGGCGCGCCGGGGTCGTCGCGCCCTACAGATTTCCTGTGAACGGAATCCCCCCGCCCCCTGCGGGGGCACCCCCCTTTGGCAAGGGGGGCTTTGGGGCGGTTCTTTTTCACCTTCCCTTTTTTACCGGGCCAGGCTCTGGAAGTGGGTCAGGACCGGGTTGACGCCCGCCTTCTTTCCGTTCTCATAGATGTAGAAGCCAGCGCCGCTCTTGCGGCCCAAGAAACCGGACACCACCAGCTTGCGCAGCAGCAGCGAGGGGTGGTACTTGGCCCCGATCTCCTGGTCCATCACGGTCATCACGTTGAGGAGGATGTCCAGGCCAATCATGTCGGCCAGCTCCAGGGGGCCCATGGGGTGGTTGCAGCCCAGCTTCATGCCGTTGTCCACGTCCTCCACGGAGCCGATGTAGGAGCCCACAATCACGCAGGCTTCGTTCAGCATGGGCAGCAGGGCCCGGTTGACGATGAAGCCCGGCTTGTCGTCGGCCTGGATGAGGGTCTTGCCCATCCTCTCGCCCACCGTCTTCACCTCGTCCAGCACCTCCTGGGTGGTGAGCAGGCCGAAAATCACCTCGCACAGCCGCATCCGGGGCACCGGGGAAAAGAAGTGCATTCCCACCACCCGGGCGGGCCGCTTGGTGGCGGCGGCCAGGGCCGTCAGGGAGATGGAGGAGGTGTTGGAAGCGAAAATGGTGTGCTCCGGGCAGATATCCTCCAGCGCGGAGAACACGGCCTGCTTGGCTTCCAGGTTCTCAAAGATGGCTTCGATCACCAGGTCGGCGTTTTTCGCGCCCTCCATGGTGGCGTCCAGGGTCAGGCGGGCCAGCGCCGCGTCCCGGTCCTCCCCGGACAGGCGGCCCTTCTCCACGTCCCGGCCCAGGGCCCGCTCAATGCCGGCCTTGGCCCGCTCCAGAGCCTCCTGCCGCTGGTCGTTCAATGTGACATTGTATCCGCTGGTAATGGCGTTCTGGGCGATGCCGCTGCCCATCAGGCCGGCGCCCACCACAAAAATGTTTTGGATTGCCATAGCGTTTGACTCCTTTTCATTTCTTTTTCTGGACCGCCCTTCCAGCGGCGCGGCCCAAACAAGGCCCAATCTGTGCTTATCATAGCATAGCAACCAGCGCAAGTCTCCGCATAAATGGGCCTAAAATTTGCGAATATTAACCTTAACCGAAAAATAAGCAGGCCCGGGGCTTAGTCCCCGGACCCGCCTTCTCACTGTACATGGGTGTGGTTGTTGATGTGGCTGGCGCAGTAGCAGTAGTAGCCGGAGCACTTGGAACAGTAGCGGAACTCCATATCCGGGTCGTCCTGGTCGGTGATGCCGCAGACGGCGCACTTGTGGAGATAGCCCCGCCGCTGGCGCAGCTCCTTCTGGGCCTTTTTGAAGTTGATGGTCTGGGCGGAGCGCCGGCGCTTGGTTTTGGCGAAGAGATAGCGGAAATCCGGCCAGAAGAAGATGAAAAAGTTTAAGACGGCCACCAGGGGCAGCACCGCGTACAGCCAAAGCCCCATCATCATGCTGTTGAGCACCTGCCAGAGGAAAAAGGCGGCGTCGACCCAGGCCAGCCACTTTACCTTCACCGGGAGGATGAGCATAAACAAAATCTGCATGTCCGGAAAGAGGACGGCGAAAGCAAAGAACATGGACATGTTGACATACGCGATGGAGGACACGCCCATAATCAGGCCGAATATGATGTTGAGCAGCACACCGGAGAAGAAAAAGCAGTTGAATTTCGCCGTGCCCCACTCCCTCTCCAGCAGGCTGCCAATCCAGTAGTAGAAGTAGGCGGACAGAACGGTCATAAAAAAAGAGGTGCCGGGGACGGTGAAGTTCAAAATGCCAAAGTCGCCGGTGATCGGGACAAAGATGAAGGTAACAAGCCGCCAGACCTCCCCCTGAAAGATGGCGGAGCGGAGGAAAAACAGGGCGGCGGAGAGCGGGTAAGAGCTGAAATTATCAATCAGGCCAATGGCGACATTTCCCAAGGCAATGTACATCATCAGGTTTGGGATGCCGAATTTCGGGTGTCTGGCACAGAATCTGTCCAGCCAGCTCACATCGTTGTGATACACAGGCGCATACCTCCCATGGATGGAAATTACAATTTTTATTGTACCCGTTTTAAAAGGAAAAGTCTACAGCTAAAGTGTGAACAAATTTAAAATAGGCCCCAGGGGGAAGGCCCTCTTCAAAGGAAGCGTCCAATTCGCAGATTTTTATGTAGGGGCGCACACCGTGCGCCCCTACAGAGCACGCCGATTCGTGTGAGCGCAATAAAATGCGCGGCAGGACACTCCCCTCTTCAAAATCCCTCTTTTCCTCCGGCTGAAACTGTGTTAAGATAGGAGCGTTAAAGGCCCCTGAGCCAAAGGGGACCACATATTTAGGGAGGATTACTATGAGCATCGTGAAAGACATATCCCTGGCCCCCTCGGGCCATCAGAAAATCCAGTGGGTGCGGGACTTCATGCCCGCCCTCAGCGGCATCGAGGAGCGGTTCCGCAGGGAAAAGCCCTTCGCCGGACTGACCATCGCCGTCTCCGTCCACCTGGAGGCCAAGACCGCCAACCTGGGCCTGGTCCTCCGAGAGGGCGGCGCCGAGGTCCACCTCACCGGCTGCAACCCCCTGTCCACCCAGGACGACGTGGCCGCCGCCGTGGCCGACTCCGGCGTGGCCACCTACGGCGTCCACGGGGTGAGCATGGAGGAGTATGAGAACCTCCTGGTGGAAACCTTGAAGTGCCGCCCCCACCTCATCGTGGACGACGGCGGCGACCTGATCAACCTTCTCGGCGGCAGGTGCGCCCAATACGGCGGCCGGCTCATCGGCGGCTGCGAGGAGACTACCACCGGCATCCACCGCCTTTACGCCCGGGAGCGGGAGGGCATCCTCCCCTGCCCCATGATGGCGGTGAACGACGCCAAGGCCAAGCACTACTACGACAACAAATACGGCACCGGCCAGTCCACCTGGGACGCCATCATGCACACC
>JAAWNI010000072.1 GCA_022798855.1 Lawsonibacter sp.
CCCGCCGGTGGTGGGGTGGGTAAGGCAGGAGATGTACAGCCCGCCCCCGCTCTGGAACCGCTGGACGGCGGCGGCGGTTTTGGCCATCTGCATCAGGGAGAAGATGCCCTCCTGCATCCTGGCCCCGCCGCTGGCGGAAAAAATAATCAGGGGCAGCTTTTTCCGGGCGGCGTACTCGGCGGCGCAGGTGACTTTCTCCCCCACCGCCGTGCCCATGCTGCCCATTAAAAAGCGGCTGTCCAGCACGGCGAAGACCGCCCTGCGGCCGTCTATTTTGCCCAGGGCGGCCACGGCGGCGTCCTTCAGGCCGGTGGACTGCTCCAGCTCAGACAGCTTCTCCGGGTAGCCGGGGAAGGCCAGGGGGTCGGCGGGGGACAGCTTATCCTCCAGCTCCTGGAAGGAGCCGGGGTCCAGAATGTTGGACAGCCGGTAGTAGGCCCCGATGGGGGCGTGGAAGCCGCACCTGGGGCAGACCTGCAAACTGCGGTCCCACTCCAGCTGGGGGCTCTCCTCCCCGCAGGCGGAGCACATGGCCCGCCGGGAGGAGGTGATTTTCCCCTCCCGCATAGCCCGGTAGGTGAGCAGCCTGTCCCGGCGGCGGGAAAATGTTTGATTCAAGGTTTCTCATCTCCATCCATCAGACGGTCACAGGTCCGGGCCAGCTCCAGCAGCCGCTCCAGGTTTTTGTCCAGAAAGCCGGTGTCGTACCGGCCCCGGACGAACTCCGGGTCGTGCATGATCAGGTGGGCCAGGGGGGCGTTGGTGGGGTAGCCCTCGATGATGAGCTCCTCCAGGGCCCGGCGCATCCGGCGGATGGCTTCCAGCCGGGTGGAGCCGCTGGCCAGCACCTTGGCCACCAGGGAGTCGTAGTAAGGGGGCACCTGATAGCCGGTATACAGGGCGGTGTCCACCCGCACCCCCGGCCCGCCGGGCAGGTGGAGGAAGGTGGTGGTCCCCGGACAGGGCTGAAAATCCCGCTCCGGGTCCTCGGCATTTATGCGGCACTCGATGGCGTGGCCTGTGACCTTGACGTCCTCCTGGGTGAAGGACAGGGGCAGGCCGGAGGCCACCCGGAGCTGTTCCTTCACCAGGTCCACGCCGGTAACCAGCTCGGTGACCGGGTGCTCCACCTGGATGCGGGTGTTCATCTCGATAAAGTAGAACCGCCCCTCGGGGGACAGGACGAATTCCACCGTCCCCGCCCCCACGTAGCCCGCCGCTTGGGCGGCGGCCACGGCGGCCCGGCCCATCTCCTCCCGCAGGGCGGGGGTGAGGGCCTTGGAGGGGGACTCCTCCACCAATTTCTGCCGGCGGCGCTGGATGGAGCAGTCCCGCTCCCCCAGGTGGACCACATGGCCCTGGGTGTCCGCCATAATCTGGAACTCAATGTGCCGGGGGTTGACCACCAGCTTCTCCAGATAGAGCTCCCCGTCGCCAAAGCAGGCCACCGCCTCGGCCCGGGCCTCCTGAAAGGCCCGCTCGATATCCTCCGGCCCGGCGGCCTGGCGCATCCCCCGGCCCCCGCCGCCGGCGGAAGCCTTCAACAGGACGGGGTAGCCCACCTCCTCCGCCAGGGCCTTGGCCTGCCGGACGTTTTTCAGGGCCCCGTCGGAGCCGGGCACCACGGGCACCCCGGCGTGCTGGGCCAGGGTCCGGGCGGCGGACTTGCTGCCCAGCTTCCGGATCACATCGCCGGAGGGCCCGATATATTTCAGCCCCGCCTGAACGCACCGGTCGGCGAAGTCGGGATTCTCCGACAGAAAGCCGTAGCCGGGGTGGATGGCGTCGCACCGGCTGGCCAGGGCGGCGGAGAGGATGGCGTCCTGGTTCAGGTAGCTGTCCGCGGCCTTGGCCGGGCCGATGCACAGGGCATGGGTGGCCAGCTGGGCGGCCAGGGAGCTCTCGTCGGCCTGGGAATACACCGCTACCGCTTCGATATCCAGCTCCCGGCAGGCCCGGATGACCCGCAGGGCGATCTCCCCCCGGTTGGCGGTCAACACACGCTTTAACATAGCCTTACACCCTCCGGATGCGGAACAGGGGGGCGCCCACCCCCACGGCTTCGCCGTCCTGGGCCAGGACCTCCTCCACCACGCAGTCGGCGGGGGCGGGGACCTCGCTCATCATCTTCATGGCTTCGATCAGGCAGAGGGCGTCCCCCTTTTTCACCTGGGCCCCGGCTGTGGCGTAGGGGGGCTCCTCCGGGGAGGGGGCGGCGTAGAACACCCCCACCAGGGGGGCGGCGACCACCTCGCCCCGCTCCTCCGGCTTCTGGGCGGCGGGCAGGGGGGCCGGAGCGGCCTGGACCGGGGAGGCGGCCCCCTCCCGGCGCAGGGCCACCCGCTCCCCGTCCTTCTCCCACTCCAGGGCGGTCAGGCCGGAAGCGGCAAAGCGGTCCATCAGGCCGTATAACTCCAGTAATTCCATAAGCAGCCTCCCGGCCTTAGGCCTGCTTGCTCTTGATGTAGTCCAGAATGTCCTGCACGGTGTGGATCTTCTCCAGGTCCTCGTCCTCGATGCCGGCGCCCAGCTTCTCCTGAAGGGCCATGGACAGCTCCACGATCTCCAGGGAGTCGGCTTCCAGGTCCTCGATGAGGTTTGTCTCCAGCTTGACGTCTTCGGCGTCGCAGCTCAGAGTCTCCACAATAATATCCCGCACATTCTCAAAGGTGATTTCCATATCAATCGACCGTCCTTTCAACAGTTGGCCCGCAGGGCGGGCAAAATTCTCAAGTATTTTATCTAAAAATTTTTAACTAAAATACTTGAGTGATATTATATAGCAGGCGGGCCGAATGTCAAGGGAAATTTTCCCGGTGGGCGCTTTTCTCAGATTCCCACAAAGGGGGGCGGGTTTTTCCGGCCTTCTTCGGCGAAAGAGCGCAGGCCCTTGCTTAGAACTGTTTCAGGTCATGGAATCCCTCCGCCGCCAGAGAACGGCGCGCCGGGTCGCCGCGCCCTACAGATTTCCTGTAAACGGAATCCCCCCGCCACTTCGTGGCCTCCCCCTTTAACAAGGGGGGCTTGGGGGGCTTGAAGGCCCCGGTCCTGCTCCAAAGGCCCCCTTGCCAAAGGGGGCTGGCACGGCGTAGCCGTGACTGGGGGATTCTTTTACTTCGAGCGGTTCCGGGGTACGGAATCCCCCGCCGCCAGAGAACGGCGCGCCGGGTCGTCGCGCCCTACGGAGCGCCTTTGTCAGCAATTTTGGATCCTGCTATAGACACGATGAATCCCTACTGAACGAACCTCCCCCCTGGCGGAGCAAAAAACAGCGCCGGCGGAGCGGACTGCTCTGCCGGCGCGGCTGTCTATTCCATTTTCTCCGCTTTTGGGCGGCTGACGGGGCCCACGATAGGCTTAAACTCCGGTTCCGGGTCCATAGGCTCTCTAGTCCCCACGCACCGGTTGATAGGGGTGCCCATCAGGTGGAATTTCTCCTCATAGTCGGTCATGACACCCTGGACGCCGCCGCCGTGGAGGTCCCTCGTCACCTCAGACAGGGAAAATCCCGCTTTGGGGAACTGGAACAGGGACCACTCAAACAGGTCCCGGTTGTCGCTTTTAAAGTGGATCTGCCCCCCCTCCCGGAGGACCCCCCGGTAGAGGATGAGAAACTGCTCATGGGTGAGCCGCCGCCGGGCGTGCTTCACCCCGGGCCAGGGGTCGCAGAAGTTGATAAAGAGAAGGTCGGCCTCGCCGGGGGCGAAGTAGTCCCGGAGGAGGGCGGCGTCGCCGTCCACAAAGAAGATATTGGACAGCTCCCTGGCCTGGCACCGCTCCATCCCCACGATCATGGCATCGGGCACCCGTTCCAGGGCGATGTACATCACGTCGGGATTGCGCTCCGCCATCTCGGTGGAGAACCGCCCTTTTCCGCAGCCGATTTCCAGCCAAAGGGCCCGGGCCGCCGGGAAGAGCTCCCGCCAGCGCCCCCGCATGGACTTGGGGTCGGAAATCAGCATGCGCCCGCAGCGCTCCATCCGGGCGGAAAGGTTCGGTTTTTTTCTCATTCGCATATCGCAGGCACCTCTTCAAAATCTATATCCACAGCCGCCGGACTTCCCAAATCCATAAGGCGGGCGTCCATATTTTATGCTTTTCATAGATTGGCGTTTGTGATATACTCCATTATACTATGGATCGGCGCAATGTCAAACCCGGGCCTCCGATTTTTTCGCCGGAGGGGTCCGGGCCAAGAAACAAAAAATAGGAGGCGGCTATGGAAGAACTGTTGGAAGAACTGCTGGAGGAGTGCGGGCCTTACACGGCCCAGGGCCGGCTGGCGGACTACATCCCCGAGCTGTCCAAAGGCGACGTGAACGACCTGGGCATCTACGTCATGCGCAGCGACGGCAAGCACTATCAGGCGGGCAGCTACAACAAGCCCTTTACCATCCAGAGCGTCATAAAGCCCATTCTGCTCCTGCTGGCCCTGATGGACAACGGGACGGATGTTGTCCGGTCCCACGTCGGGGTGGAGGCCACCGGCAAGCCCTTCGACGCCATCAATGTCACGGACCAGCAGCTGCTCAGCGACCATCTGAACCCCATGGTCAACATGGGGGCCATCGCCATGTGCACCCTGGTGAAGGGCAGGGACTATGAGGAGCGGTTCGGGCGTCTGCTGGAGCTGACCCGGCAGCTGGCGGACAACCCGGAGATCGAGGTGGACGAGTCGGTCTACCTCTCGGAGAAGCGCACCGGGAACAAGAACCGGGCGCTGGCCTTCCTGCTGAAAAGCAGCGGCATCATCAGCGACGACGTGGAGGAGGTGCTGGACTGCTATTTCCGGGCCTGCTCCATCAAGGTGACCTGCAAGGACCTGGCCCACATCAGCTACATCCTGGCCAACCGGGGAAAGCGGCTCCAGACCGACGAACGGCTCTTCCCCAGCCAGTACGCCCGCTACGTCAACGCCGTGCTCATGACCTGCGGCATGTACGACGGCTCAGGGGACTTCGCCGTGAAGGTGGGGGTGCCCGCCAAGAGCGGCGTGGGGGGCGGCATCATGGCCATCGTCCCCACCCGAATGGGGATCGGGATATTCTCCCCCGGCCTGGACAGCAAGGGCAACAGCCTGGCGGGGATCAAGCTGCTGGAGCTGTTCAGCCAGCGGATGTACCTGAGCATTTTCTGATGGGAAGGACCCGCGCGGCCCAAAGGCCGGGCGGGTCCTCTATCGTTTTTCAGCCGAAGCACACCCGAACGGCCCAGGCGGCAGCCAGGAATCCGGTGAGGTCGGCGCACAGGGCGGCGGGGACGGCGTAGCGGGTTTTGGTGATCCCTACGGCGCCGAAGTAGACGGCGATGGTGTAAAAGGTAGTCTCGGTGGACCCCAGCATGACGGCGGCAGTGCGGCCCAGGTGGGAGTCGGGGCCGTAGGCGGAGATGAGCTCCGCGCCCACCCCCAGGGCGGCGGAGCCACTGATGGGCCGCACCAGCATTAGGGGGACCAGCTCCCCGGGCAGGCCCAGCCGGTCCAGGAGGGGGGCCAGGAAGGCGGCCAGAAGCTCCAGCGCCCCGGAAGCCCGGAGCATGTACACCGCCGTCATCAGCCCCACCAGGGCCGGGACCACCCGCAGGAGGGTGTCCAGCCCGGCCCCCGCCCCGTGGACCAGGGCGGAGTAGACGTCCACCCGCCGGAAGGCGGCGTACAGGGCGACCACCCCAATGATCAGCGGGACTAACATGGTAAAAAACAGGTCCATCATTTTCGCTCCCTTCACCCCTGGCGTGTCAAAACGCTCCCACCGCTCCCGGCGGCCCTGTAGGGGCGGGTATTACCCGCCCGCCACAATTCAGCGGGCCAAAGAAAACACGGGCGGATGGTATCCGCCCCCGCATTGGGCACCATGGGCACATTGTAGGGGCGCACATTGTGCGCCCGCTTTGACCTTGCCAAAAACACACGGGCATCCTGTAACCGTCCACCCAAAGTTCACGGGCGGGCCCCATTCAATCCCTCCACACCCTGGAAAAAATTTTACAGGCGGCGATCCCCACGCCCACCGACAGGGCGGAAGCGAGCCAGACGGCGGGGAGGATGTCGAAGGGGGCGGCGCACCCCTCAGCGGCCCGCACCGAAGCCACGGTGGTCGGGATTAGCTGGATGGAAGCGGTGTTGCACACCACCAGCATGCACAAAGCGTCGGAGGCCACGCCTGGGCTTTTAGCGGCCAGCCGCCGGGCGGCTTCCAGGCCCAGGGGAGTAGCGGCGCTGCCCAGGCCCAGCAGGTTGGCCGACACATTGGCCGAGATGCTGTCCATAGTGTCCCGGTCCTGGGCGGCCTGGGGGAAAAGCCGGCGCAGCACGGGGCCCAGCAGCCGGGACAGCAGGTCGGCCAGGCCGGACTGGCGCATGACCTCCATCACCCCAGTCCACAGGCAGAGCATTCCCGCGATGGACAGGGCCAGCTCCACCGCCGCCGCCGCCCCTTCCACCGCCGCCGCGGCCACCTCCGGGCCCCGTCCGGCGGCCAGGCCGCACAGGATGGACAGGACCACCATCCCCGTCCAAATGACCGTCATTGTCACGAGCGATCCCCCCTCTTGAACCATTTATACGGAAGGAATTGGGAAATCATTCCTAATCATGGAGTTAAAATTTACAAAAAAATCCAGCCCATCTCCCTTTTTCCACAAAAATTCTACATTTTTCACCCTATTTTGCCCTATAGAAACAGTTGACACGGAATTTCTTTCCCGCTACAATAGAAGTGTGAAAAGTCGACGCTGGAACCACATTCTGACCCTAGGTTGGAAAACAGCTAAAAAGGAGGCAATTACATGAAATCCACTGGCATTGTACGAAAGGTGGACGAATTGGGCCGGATTGTGCTGCCCATCGAGCTGCGCCGCACTTTGGATATCGAGGAGAAGGATTCCCTGGAAATCTATATGGATGGCCCCTCTATTGTACTCAAGAAATTCCAGCCTGCCTGCATTTTTTGTGACAATGAGAAGGACATTATTGAGTTTCGTGGGAAGAACGTGTGCCCCCGATGTTTCCAGGAGATGAGCGCCTCCTTCCGGAAGCAGTAATCCCGCCGGAGCGCGAGGCTTGGCCGGTCCTCCCTAGGCAGCCGGACCCAAACGACGAAAAATGGAGAGAGCGGAACAGCTCTCTCCATCTTTTTTTGATTTAGAACCTGTATTCACAATCTCAAACGACCGTCTGGACGGGCCTTTTGCCGCCTTGCGGCGTTAAAAAATCTTGAAATCTACAAAGGATTCCTGTGATTTTTTGCCTTGCAGGGCGGCAAAATTCATCGTCCATCCGGCATTTTCGATTATGAATACAGGTTCTTAAAGCGGCGGCAAGCGGACAGGGAAATGGGGGGCTTTTGGCAGCCTGGGGCGGAACGACCGCCAGCCGGTCAGCTCAGGGCAAGGCCGGTGACGGCGAAGCCGAACATGCTGTCGCGGTACTGGAGGGTGGCCTGAAACTGGACCAGGTCCAGGTCCTCCACCACATAGACCAGCGCGCCGGTGAGCTGGAGCCCGCCGCTGACGGGGCGGACCTCCCGCACCTGAAGCTGGGACAAATCGTCGCAGCCGCACACGGCCTGGTACACATTGCCGCCCCGGTCGAAGGTGAGCCGGTCGGTGAGCTCCTGGG
Source organism: Lawsonibacter sp. (assembly GCA_022798855.1). Lineage (GTDB taxonomy): Bacteria > Bacillota > Clostridia > Oscillospirales > Oscillospiraceae > Lawsonibacter. The sequence continues at coordinate 7,619 of JAAWNI010000072.1, forward strand.
GCAGGGGGGGCAGCGCTTCCAGGGAGAGGTCCAGCGCGGCGGCGTAGTCCTGAACCGTCTCAGTGGGGAAGAGGAGCAGGCCGTCCTCCATCTGGCTCCGGCTGTCCAGCTGGCCGTAGAGGGAGAGCATATTATACAGGCATTCCCAGGCCAGCACCCCGTCGCTGAGGTCCAGGGACTGGACGTCGTGGTTCATCATGGCCAGCAGGACCCCGTGGAGGGCGGGGGCCATGGCGTCGGCGGGGCTGGTCCCGGCGGGCATGTCGCCGGGGAGGTAGTCCTGGCTGACGGCGGGGGCCGGGGCCTCCTCGTAGTCGGCCAAGGCCGTGCTGCCCAGGGGCAGCAGGAGCATCGAGGCGATAAGGGTGGTGAGCATGATTTTTTTCATAAGGAGGCCTCCTTTCCAGTTTGTGGTTTTATTATAGCACCCGCCCCTGTTACCATCCTATCGGAGCCGTTACGAGGTGATGAAAAATTGGTTACAGATTGGTTTCAGCGGCCGGAGGGCTGTCCACACCGCCAGCTTATGCCGCTCCGGAGGGAAATAGGACTCTTTTTTCCAAAACCCCTTGTGGGGCGGGGAGGAAATGGGTATAATTGGAGTGCCCGCCGCCGGACGGGGCGGGAGGAAAGAGGTGGAACCCATGGAGCAACAGAAAATCGACCGGATCAACCAGCTGGCCCGCAAGTCCAAGTCGCCGGAGGGGCTGGCCCCGGAGGAGCGCGCGGAGCAGGCGGCGCTGCGGCAGGAGTACATCGCGGCCTACCGGGCCAGCCTGACGGCCCAGCTGGACAACACCTATATACAGTATCCGGACGGCACCCGGCGGAAGCTGCGGCGGAGGGGCTGAGGAGCCATAATTTTAATGAAATTTTAACCGGCCTTTTCGTTGACAGCCGGCCTGTTTTCCGTCATAATATCACTGATTTTCCTAGGCGCTGTTTGAAAAATGGAAATGTGCCCAACAGCGGAAAAAGAGCCGGCGTTCGGGCATGTTGACATGTTACAAACAAGCCCTAACTAAAGGAGGACCTGCCTATGGCACGCGTCAAATTTACCACAGACTCCGCCGCCGACATCCCAGCCGCCCTGCGGGAGGAGCTGAACATCCAGGTGCTCCCGTTCCCCATCGCCATGGAGGACCGGGAGTACGCCGACGGCTTTGACTTCACGCCGGAGGAGTTTTACGATATGCTGCTCGCGGCCTCCAAGACCCCCACCCACGCCCAGCTCAACCCCTACGTGTTTTTAGAGGTCTTTGAGGAGGCCTGGAGGGAGGGCTTCACCCACCTGATCCACACCTCCATCAACTCCAAGGGCTCGGCCACCTGCGCCAACGCCTTCCAGGCCCGGGGGGAGTTTTACAAGGACCACCCGGAAGCCCGGGATGTTTTCCATATCCACATCATCGACTCGCTGAACTACACCATGGGCTACGGCTGGGCGGTGGTCCAGGGGGCCAGGATGGCCGCCCAGGGTGCGGAGCCCCAGGCGGTGGCCGACGCCATCCAGGACTGGGTGGACCACGTCCGGGTGGTGTTCGCCCCTCTGGACCTGCGTTTCGCCAAAAAGTCCGGGCGCATCTCCGCGGCGGCCGCCTTTATGGGGGAGGCCCTGGGGCTGAAGCCCATTATGACCTTCACCGACGGGGAATCCAAAATCCTCTCCAAGGTCCGTGGGGAGCGGAGCGTGGTGTCCGGCCTGGCCGGAATGTGCAAGAAGGAGCGCCGGGCGGACAGCCCCTATCTGCTCATCCGGGGCAACAACGGCGAACAGGCGGAGAAGCTCCTGGAGGCCTGCCGCCAGGAGCTGGGGGATGAGCCCGCCCTGGTCTTCCCCATCGGCGGCGTCATCTCCATCAACGCCGGACCCAACCTGATCGGCCTGGTCTACCGGGTGTAGCGCCCCGGCGGCCGCTTTTGTAGGGACGCTTCACGAAGCGTCCGCGGCGCCCCCTCCATCCCCCGCCGGAAAACATAGGCCTTGCAGATAAAACCCCCGCGCGCTCCCCCATGTCCGGAGGAGCGCGCGGGGTTTAGAACCTGTATTCATAACCGAAAATTCTGGATAGCCGAGGGATTTCTCTGCCATGCAAGGCAAATTTTTGCGGGAATACTGGATGTATTTCTAGAAAATTTAACGCAGTATGGCTGAGAAAGACCCGGCTAGGCGGTGTTTGAGGTTGTGGATA
>JAAWNI010000073.1 GCA_022798855.1 Lawsonibacter sp.
ACCTGAGCTACAGGCGCATTTGGAGCGGGTGATGGGAATCGAACCCACGCGACCAGCTTGGAAGGCTGGGATTCTACCATTGAACTACACCCGCATGGACGGTGTTCCACTCACATCAGCTTTTGGATATTACCACATTTTTTTCCGCCTGTCAATGGGTTTCTCAAATTTTTCTCCCTGAACGCGGGGCCTGTGTCCAGGGGCAGCCCCGCTGTTTCGGGTGGACTCCTCCTTACAGACACACGCTCCGATTTTCAGCCCAGCGCCGCATCGCAGAAGGCGCAGCAGTCCACGCCCCCCACCTTTTTCACCAGGGGGGGCAGGTAGGCCTGGGCCTGGGTAATGCACCGGGGGTTGAGGCAGACGGGCTTTGTGCCGATCTCCACCGCCGGGGTCCGGTCCAGCCGGGGCTGGTTGGCCAGGCCGGACAGCAGGGCCATCCGGGCGAACATGCCGTAACGGGCCTGCTGGAAGTACGCCGCCCTGGGGTCGTCGTCCACATCCACGGCAATCTCGTCCACCCGGGGCAGGGGGTGCATCACCAGCATTTTCTCCTTGGCCCGCTCCAGCTTGCGGCGGGTCAGGACATAGACCCCCTTATTCCGCTCGTACTCCAGGGGGTCCACGAACCGCTCCTTTTGAATGCGGGTCATGTACAGCACATCCAGCTGGGGAATTACCGCCTCCAAGCTGGTAACCTGGGTGAAAGGCATGTGGTTCTCCTCCAAAAAGGCCCGCATGTACCCGGGCACCGCCAGCTCCTGGGGGGAGATGAGGAAAAAGCGGACCTGTTCAAACTTGGCCAGGGCCTTGATGAGGGAGTGGACGGTGCGGCCGTTTTTCAGGTCGCCGCACAGGCCCACGGACAGCCCATCCACCCGCCCCAGCAGGCGGGTGATGGCGGCCAGGTCGGCCATGGTCTGGGTGGGGTGCATGTGGCCGCCGTCCCCGGCGTTGACCACCGGCACGTTGGAGTAGAGGGAGGCCGCCTTGGCCGCCCCCTCCCAGGGGGTGCGCATTACCACCACATCGGCGTAGCCGGACACCATCTTGATGGTGTCCTTCAGGCTCTCGCCCTTGGCCGTGGAGGTGGAGCCGGGGTCGGCGAAACCGAACACCGTCCCGCCCAGGCGGAGCATGGCCGCCTGGAAGGAGAAATTGGTGCGGGTGGAGGGCTCATAGAACACGGAAGCCATCACCTTGCCCCGGCAGGCGTCGAGATACTGCTCCGGATGGTCCATGATCCGCACCGCCTGACTGTACAGCGACTCCCACTCCGCCCGGGACATATCCCCAAAATCAATCAAATGCCGCATGGCTCCCGCTCCTTCTTCCGGATTTTTTCTGATATTCTACCATAAAAGGACGGTTTTCGCAAGGGCGGATTCCGTTTATCTGTAGGGCGCGACGACCCCGGCGCGCCGTTCTCTAGGGGCGGGGGAATTCTGTACCCCGGAACCGCTCGAAGTAAAAGAATCCCCCAGTCACCGCCTACGGCGGCGACAGCCCCCTTTAGCAAAGAGGCCTTTGGAGCAGGACCGGGGCCTTCAAGCACCCATGCCCCCCTTGTCAAAGGGGGGTGCCCCCGCAGGGGGCGGGGGGGGATTCCTCTTCCCTACATAAAACCTCCCCCGCCTGATTTTTGAAAAGACGCTGAAAGGCCCCCTTGAATACCGCTGTGGCCTGTGTTATAATATAGTTATCACCCGCCCCAGGCGGAATAGAAAGGAAGTAATCCCCATGTTCAAGAAGAAGGGCCGTCTGCTTGCCGGCGCACTGTGCGTCATGCTCGCGGCTATGCTGATGGTGCCCGTCTCGGCCCACGGCTGCCACCGGGGGAGCACCCGCGGACACCACGGTGGTTACAGGCAGAGCGTTCAGACCACTGTCACCGTCTGCCCCTATGAGGACTGCGCCTACGTTGGCCGCCACACCCACAGCGGCGTAATTTACTGCGGCTACGGCCACGCTTCCGGCGTGTGCGACAACAACTGCCGGGCGCTGTGCCCCTTGGAGGACTGCGAGACACTGGGCCGGCACGTCCACGGCCTGTACACCTACTGCGGCTATGACCATGGAAACGGCTTCTGTGATGGGGCCTGCCGGGCCCTGTGCCCCTATGAGGACTGCACCCTCGCCGGCCCCCACACCCACGACGGGGTGGACTACTGCGGCTATGGCCACGGGGACGGCTTCTGCGACGGAGCCTGCCGGGCGCTGTGCCCCTATGAGGACTGCACCCTCGCCGGCCCCCACGCCCACAACGGCGCGGCCTACTGCGGCGGCGCCCACACCGCCGGCTTCTGCGGCGGCCACGGCCACGGCTGCTGGGCCTGATTTTCGGTATAAAATCCCTCCTTTCTCACACCCTAACGGGGAGAAACGGAGGGATTTTTTTGCTTTGGTTCTGGAATTTTGTGGTATACAGCTTTGCCGGATTCCTTCTGGAGGTGGCCTTCGCCAAGCTCACCGGTGGGCGGGCCGGGCGGAAGGGGCTGCTGGTCCTGCCTCTGTGCCCGGTGTACGGGGCGGGGGCCTGCCTCATCCTGGCCCTGCCCCGGTGGGCGGACAGCCGGCCCTGGGTCCTGTTCCTGCTGGGGGGCCTGGCCGCCACGGCAGCGGAGTATCTGGCCGCCCTCTACCACGAGAAGGCGCTGGGGGTGTCCTTCTGGAACTACGGCGACCTGCCCGGAAGCGTCCAGGGCCGGGTGTGCCTGCCCTTCTCCCTGGCCTGGGGGGTGCTGTCCCTGGGGCTGGTGTATTGGCTCCACCCCCTGCTGTCCCCCTGGCTGGCCATGATCCCCGCCCCGGTGGGCTGGACCGCACTGGCCGCCCTGGCCGCCGACGGCCTGCTCACCGCCGCCGCCCTGCGGCGCAGCGGGAGCACCGCCTGCCTGCGCTGGCGGGGGGAATAGGAAGCCGCCGGCTCGAAGGCCGGCGGCTGTCTGTCTGGTCCTGCATTCACAATCGAGAGGGACCGTCTGAGCGGGCCTTCCGCCCTCCCGCAGGCGGCGGAATCCCCCGCTCATCCGGCGCGTCCGCTTATGAATACCGGTTTTTACTCCTCATAGTCGTCGTACTCAGAGGAGCAGGCGCTGCATTTCAGCTTGCCCTTCGCGTTGTCATACAGCTCGGTCAGGCCGTCCCAGTAGGCGATGACGGCACAGACCGCCGCCGCCGCGGCCAGGGACAACGCTACGATTTTCAGAACAAAACGGGCGACTTTCATATGGGTTCCTCCTTACGCTAAACTGTTGCCCCTAGTTTACATGATGGCGGAGAAAAATACAATCTTTTTTTGAGAAATTTCTTGTTTAATTTTTGGCCGCCCTCCGGTAGCTGGCCCCCGCTTCCGGCGCCACGCCCCGCTGGGCCAGAAGCTGCTCCACCGTGGCAAAGCAGTACCCCTTGCCCAGCAGGGCGTCCACCACCCGGAGCGCCGCGTCCACGGAGGAGGGGAAGAGGTCGTGCATCAGAATGATGTCGCCGTCGGACACGTGCTCCGTCACGGCGGCCACTACCCGGTCCACGTCCTCGTCCTTCCAGTCCTCCGGGTCCACCGACCAGAGGATCAGCGGGCCGCCGCACCAGCTCCGGGCCTGCTCGTCCAGAATCCCGTAGGGTGGGCGGAGCCAGTACTCCCCCTCGCCCAGCAGGCTGGTGAGGAGCGCCCGGGTCTTGCCCACCTGGAGGTCAAAGCCGCTCCGGGTCAGCCCCTTCAGCTCCACGTGGTCATAGGTGTGGATGCCCACCTGATGGCCCTCCGCCGCCATGCGGCGGACAAGGTCCTCGTTTCCCCTGATGCGGCTGCCCACCAGAAAGAAGGTGGCCGGCGCCTCCCGCAGCGCCAGCCCATCCAGCAGCGGGCCGGTGGTGGAGGAGCGGGGGCCGTCGTCAAAGGTCAGCGCCACCAGGGGCGGGCCGTCCACCGCGACCTCCGTCCAGCCCCCCGCCTGCTCCACCCCGCCTGGCCCAGGGAGCGCCGCCAGCAGCGCCAGCATGCAGAGCAGCGCCGTCAATTTTCTTTTGTCCACCGACTCATCCTCTTTCACACCTGTTTGTAGGCGCCGTTTGAAAAATGGAAATATGCACAATGGCGAGGAATTTTTCCGTCAGGCAAACACAATTTTTCGCAGGAATACTGGATGTATTTCAAGAAAAATTGGGGCAGTATGGCGGAAAAAGAACCGCCGCTTGGGCGTATTGACATTTTTCAAACAAGCCCTAATCAGTATGTGCGGGAAACCGGCAGTTTTTCCATGAAAATTTTGTTGCTGTGGATTTTGCGCCGCCAGCGCTTTGGGGCTGCGGACGCAGGCTTTGCGGCATCAGGCGTGCGGGTGCTTCCCGCTGGATTTTTCTTTCGGTCTATGGTACAATAGTCCAACCAAAGACAAAGGAGGACATCATTATGTCTGTTACTGTAGGTTTAAAGGGCCGCGCCGAGGCCGTGGTCAGCGGGGCCAACACCGCCCAGGCGGCTTGTTCCGGGGCTTTGCCGGTGTTCGGCACCCCCTTTATGTGCGCCCTGATGGAGGAAGCGGCCTGGAAGTCCATCGCCCCCTGCCTGGAGGAGGGGCAGAGCACCGTGGGCACCCGGCTGAGCGTCTCCCACGACAGCGCCACCCCAATCGGGATGAAGGTCTGGGCGGAGAGCGAGGTCGCCAAGGTGGATGGCAAGCATCTGGTCCTCACCGTGGCCGCCTTTGACGAGCGGGGGATGATCGGCCAGGGCATCCATGAGCGGTTCATCGTCACCGACGAGCGGTTTTTGGCCAAAACAGCCAAGAAGCTGGAGGGCTGAGTGATGTCCATTGAAAAAGTCCGGGACTACTTCCGCCCACTGGGCCGGGAGCAAGACATTTTGGAGTTCCCCGTCTCCAGCGCCACGGTGGAGCTGGCCGCCCAGGCGGCGGGGGTGATCCCCGCCCGCATCGCCAAGACCCTGTCCTTCCTGGTGGAGGAGGGCTGCGTCCTCATCGCGGCCGCCGGGGACGCCAAAATCGACAACAGCAAGTACAAGGCCATGTTCCACACCAAGGCCAAAATGCTCACCCCGGAGCAGGTGTCCGCCTTTACCGGCCACGCCGTCGGCGGGGTGTGCCCCTTCGCCAATCCGGAGGGGGTCCGGACCTATCTGGATGTATCCCTCCGGCGGTTCGACACCGTCTTCCCCGCGGCCGGAAGCGGCAGCTCCGCCATTGAGCTCACCTGTGTTGAGCTGGAGGAGTACTCCCACGCTCTGGGCTGGATCGACGTGTGCAAGGGCTGGCAGGAGGCTGAATAGCTGAAACGCGCGGGTCCAGGTGTTTTGCCTGGACCCGCGCGCTTTTCCAGCTACCCCAGCTTCCCGGTCGCCTGCTTCAGCATATTCTCCGCCAAAATGGCGTAGCCCCGTGTGGGGTCGTTCACCAGCACGTGGGTCACAGCGCCCACCAGCCGGCCGTTTTGCAGAATGGGGGAGCCGGACATGCCCTGGACGATTCCGCCTGTAGCCTCCAGGAGGGCTGGGTCGTCGACCTCGATCATCATGCTTCGGGTGCCGTCCCCCTCCGGGTACAGGTGCGTGATGTTGATGTGAAACTCCTCCACCTCGTCCCCCCGGATGTTGGACAGAATGGTGGCCGGGCCGGTTTCCACTTCATCCCGGGCGGCCACCTCCACCGGTTCCACTCCGCCGCCCACCGTCTCCCGGGGCATCTGGCCGAAAATGCCCAGATTGGTGTTGGCGTAAAGGGTCCCCAGGTCCCGGGTCAGGTCAAACTGGCCGTGGAGCTCTCCCGGCTGGCCGCTGGCCCCCTTTTTCACCTGGTCCACAGTGGCGGGCATGATGCTGCCCGACTCCAGGGGCATGAGCATGGCGGTATCCACGTCGTTGATCCCGTGGCCCAGCGCCCCGAACACGCCGCTGGAGGGGTCATAGAAGGTCATGGTGCCGATGCCCGCCATGGAGTCCCGGAGCCACACCCCCAGCTGATAGACGCCCTGGCTGTTTTCCACCGCCGCCACCGTCAGCTGGAGCTGCCGCTGGCCCCGCACCGCCTGGATGGTGAGGGGCTCCCCCTCCTGCTGGGCCACCAGGGCCTGTACCTCCTCGATGGTGTCCACCTCTCCGCCGTTGATGTGGGTGATGACGTCCCCGGCTTTCAGGCCGCAGTCCCGGCCGGGGTAGGAGGACCCCGCCTCCGTCTCCACAGGGGAGAGGCCCACCACCAGCACGCCGTCAGAAAACAGCTTGATTCCCACCGCCTTGCCCAGGGGGATGACCTTGCGGCTGACGGCCGCCTCCACGGCCTGGGCCGGCGCCTGCCGGGGGGCGTCCAGCACAGCCGGAGCCAGCGCCGCTCTGGCCCGGCCCCCCGCCAGCGCCAGGGACAGGATTAGGCCGAGCGCCGCCGCCCCGGCGGCCAGCCCGAACACCCCCGGACCTTGTTTCTGTTTTGGTTCTTGTTCCATAATTCCACCCCCTTGCCATGATAAAAAGAGCGGACGGGTTTAGGGCTTGCTTGAAACATGTCAATACGCTACCATCGCGCGTATTTCCATGTTTCAAACGGCGTCTAAGGCCGCCCGCCTTTTCATTATGGCCGGAGCCGCCGGGATTCAACCATGGGGAGGAATCCCACTCTTTCCAGCGCTGGCGCCGCCGGCGCTGGGGGCGTGGAGGTGGAAAGCTTTTTCTGTAAAGAAAAGGTGTTTTTGAATGATTTTTCTATGGTTCGCCCCCTTGCGCCGGGCAAAACTACTTTAAAATTTAAACCGCATAAAACAGTCCTTCAATTGCTGTCAAGCCTTTCGGCCAGCATTTTCAGCTCCCCCAGGGTGGACACCGTGATATTGCTCTCCAGCAGGCGCAGCTGGGCTTTCGCGGGCATCTGATCCCAGTAGGACAACAGGGCGGCGTTGTGGCCCACCACGTCCTGAGGCAGGCGGTAATACTGCTCATATTGCTCCATAAGGACCCTCCTCTCCAGGCGAAGTTTGCCCGAAACGTGGGCTTTCATGCGCGGGCGGCGGTTCGTCGATATTGCCAAAAAATTTTTCTGCGCAAAAGAGTAATTGACATTTTGCTCAACAGTGTTATAATGGACTAAAAAGGTACATTTTGGAGGTGTGCACCTGTGCTGATGACCCGTGAGATGGACTATGCCCTGCGGGTCCTGCGGGCCCTGTATCAGGAAGGACAGCAGTCCGCCGCCGCCGTCGCGCGGCGGGAGAACATGACCAAGGCCGTCACGCTGAAAATGCTCAAGCGGCTCCACGGGGCCGGGCTGGTATCCAGCCAGCGGGGGTCCAACGGCGGGTACGCCCTGAGCCGGCCCTGCGAGGAGCTGTATCTGAGCGATTTGATTTTGGCGCTGGGGGCCCCGCTCCTCATCAACCGCTGCCAAAATCCGGACTACCGCTGTGAAAACCGCCCCGAGGGGGGCTGCGGGCTGTGCCGGGAGCTGTCCCGCATCCAGGAGGTGCTGGACGGGGAGTTTCGAAAAACGCCATTGAGCGCTATTTTCCAGGAAACATAACATAAAGGAGGAAATATCAGTATGCTGTATCAAACCACACAGGAGCATGAGGAACTGCGGGCCAAGGTAAGGGAATTTGCCGAGGCCGAGGTGAAGCCCATCGCCTTCATGCTGGACAAAAACAACCAGTTCCCCGCCGAGCAGGTGAAGAAGATGGGGGAGCTGGGCCTGATGGGCCTGCCCTATGAGAAGGAGTATGGCGGGGCGGGGTCCGACGCCCTGAGCTACGCCATCGCCGTGGAGGAGCTGGCCCGGGTGGACGGCGGCGTGGGGGTGATCCTCTCCGCCCACACCTCTCTGGGCACCTACCCCATCTACGCCTTCGGCACCGAGGAGCAGAAGAAAAAGTACCTGCCCGACCTGTGCTCCGGCAAAAAGATCGGGGCCTTCGGCCTGACCGAGCCCAACGCCGGCTCCGACGCCGGCGGCACCGAGACTACCGCCGAGGACATGGGTGGCTGCTACCTCCTCAACGGCGAGAAAATCTTCATCACCAACGGCGGCGAAGCCAGCACCTATGTGGTGTTCGCCGTCACCACCCCCGGCATCGGCACCCGGGGCATCTCCGCCTTTATTGTGGAAAAGGGCTGGGAGGGCTTCACCTTTGAGGAGCACTATGACAAAATGGGCATCCGCTCCTCCGCCACCTGCCAGCTGAACTTCAACAACGTGAAGGTCCCCAAGGAGAACCTGCTGGGCAAGGAGGGCCAGGGCTTTAAGATCGCCATGGCCACCCTGGACGGCGGACGCATCGGCATCGCCGCCCAGGCCCTGGGCATCGCCCAGGGGGCCTACGAGGCCGCCGTGGAGTACTCCAAGGAGCGGGTCCAGTTCGGCAAGCCCATCTGCCAGCAGCAGAACATCGCCTTTAAGATCGCCGACATGGCCACCAAGCTGCGCTGCGCCCGGTTCCTGGTCTACTCCGCCGCCGAGCTGAAGCAGGCCCACGCCCCCTACGGCATGGAGTCCGCCATGGCCAAGCAGTACGCCTCCGACATCGCCCTGGAGGTCACCAACGACGCCCTGCAAATCTTCGGCGGCTCCGGCTACTTGAAGGGTATGGAGGTGGAGCGGTTCTATCGGGATGCCAAGATCACCACCATCTATGAGGGCACCAACGAGATCCAGCGGGTGGTCATCGCCTCCCACATCCTGGGCAAGGCGGCCAAGGAAGCCCCCGCCGCGGCGGTGGCTGGACCCCGGGGCCCCGAGACAGGGGCGCGGAAGCGGCTTATCCTCAAGGACGGCACCGCCCAGGAGAAGGTGGAGGCCCTTGTTGCCAACCTGAAAAAGGACGGCCATGACTTCACCGTGGGCATCCCTATTGACACCCCCATTACCCAGGCCGAGCGGGTCGTCTCCGCCGGGCAGGGCATCGGGGAGAAGAAGAACATGAAGCTCATCGAAGCCCTGGCCAAAGCCGCCGGCGCGGCTGTGGGCTCCAGCCGCCCCGTGGCTGAGACGCTGAAATATGTACCCATCAACCGCTATGTGGGCATGTCCGGCCAGAAATTCAAGGGCAACCTGTACATCGCCTGCGGCATCTCCGGGGCCATCCAGCACCTGAAAGGCATCAAGGACGCGTCCTGCATCGTGGCCATCAACACCAACCCAAATGCCAAGATTTTTAAGAACTGCGACTATGGCATCGTGGGCGACGTGCTGGAGATCCTCCCCCTGCTCACCAAGGCGCTGGACACCGGCGAGAAGCTCCCCGCCCCGCCCATGGCCAAGATGAAGCGCATGGCCCCCAAGAAGGTCTACCAGCCCCGGAAGCTGTACGTCTGCAACGGCTGCGGCCACGAGTACGACCCCATGCAGGGCGACCCCGAAAACGAGGTCAAACCCGGCACCGCCTTCAAGGACCTGCCCGAGGGCTGGACCTGCCCCCACTGCGGCGAGGCGGCGGACAGCTTTATCGAGATCGAGGCGTAAAAAAGAAGTATGGTCACAAAAGAACAGATCATGTCGGTTCTGGAGTCCACAAAGCTCCCCTGCGTCCACATTACCCCGGAGCCTGACGAAACACCCGGCCCCACGGACAGCAAATTCGGCGGGGACTACTATCTCCCCGCCGGCGCCGAGGCTTCTGAGATGGAATTTCTGGGTCAAATCAATTTTGCGCAAATTCCCCGTTTGGAGGGCTTTCCGGACAAGGGGCTGCTGCAATTCTTTCTCCGCACCGGCAGCGACGAATTTGAGGGCTTTATTGAGGACGACTCTGCATGGCACTCAAATG
>JAAWNI010000074.1 GCA_022798855.1 Lawsonibacter sp.
ATCCAAGGCGATGCCACCAACGAGCTGAACGCCAAGCTCTTCGAGGGCCGGGACCCCAACATGATCGCCTGGGCCGACCGCTACCTGAAGCAGGAGGGCCGCCACACCGGCATCATGACGGTGGGCGCGGGCCACATGGTCGGCAACACCGGCGTGGTCCAGGGCTTGAAGGACCTGGGCTATGCGGTGGAGGTCATGCCCCTCCCCTGAGCGTACAGCGCGGATTCCACCGCCGGCCTTTTGACGCCCCCCCTTTGGAAAAAGGGGGGCTTTTTTATCCCTCTGATTTCCAGAAATGGGATTGCATTGCCGGTTCGGTCTGTTGTATAATAGCGGCAGACAGATTTGAAGATGGGAGAAATGTCAACAGAACATCCGGGCCGGAGGGTTAGGCTCGGGGGAAGCAATATCATATAAATGGAACGGAGGAGATTTTATATGGATACCCAGTTCGAGTGGCGGGAGGAGTACAGCATCGGTGTGGACTCCATCGATCAGGAGCACAAGCGGCTTTTCCGGATCATCAACAAGCTTTTCGACTTCAAAGAGGAGGAGAAGGACAACCAGTGGACCTGCCAGGAGGGGATCAAGTACTTCAAGGGCCACGCGGTGAAGCACTTCGCCGACGAGGAGGCCTATATGGCATCCATCGGCTACGAGGGGCTGGAGCAGCACCGGCGGATCCATCAGGATTTCCGCAAAAACATCCTCCCGGCGCTGGAGCAGGAGCTGGAGCGGACGGACTACTCCCAAGAGTCGATGGAGCACTTTTTGGGCATCTGCGCCGGGTGGCTGGTGGGCCACACCCTCACCGAGGACAAGGCCATTACCGGGGCCGAGATGGGCACCTGGGAGCACCTCCTGCCCCAGGAGGAGCTGGAAGCCATGAAAAAGGTGATCGTCCAGCTGGTGTTCGACATGTTCCGGCTGGAGTCCCAGGCCATCAGCGAGTCCTACGCCGGTGAGAAGTTCGGCCGGGGGGTGTACTACCGGCTGGTCTACGGCGCCCGCCAGGAGGAGAAGCGGCTGGAGGTCATCCTGGTTTTTGAGGAAAAGCTGCTGATCAACACGGTGGGCAAGATACTGGGCATCAAGACCAACAAGCTGGACGCCATGCTGGTCAACGCCGCCCGGTACACCGCCCGGCAGTTCGTGGGCCGGGTGATGGAGCACTTCCCCAACGACCCGCCCTATGAGCTGAAAGAGGAAAACCTTCTGTCTTATGAGCAGTTCCGCAAGGTCTTCGAGCGGGAGAAGCCCCAGGTCAGCCTGCTTTTCAACACAGGAGGGGCGGGATATTTCTCCTACTGCGTCATCGCCCCCCACCTGCTGGAAAAGGGCGTGGGGACCCCTCTGGAGATGGAAAATTCCATGGACGAGGTGGAAAAGTACCTGATGAAGCGGGAGGAGCAGGAGAAGGCCAGCCCGAAAAAGAAGATCCTCGTGGTGGACGACTCCCTCACCATCCGGCACGGGATGAAACAGCTCCTGGAGGGCGATTACGAGGTGGCCCTGGCGGAGTCCGGGGTGGCGGCCATCCGGACCATCACCCTGAACCGGCCCGACCTGGTCCTGCTGGACTATGAAATGCCCATTGTGGACGGCAAACAGACCTTGGAAATGCTCCGCTCGGAGAAGTCCTTTGAGGATATCCCCGTGATTTTCCTCACCGGACGGCGGGACACCACCACCATGATCCAGGTCATGCCCCTGAAACCGGCGGGCTATCTGTTGAAGGACTCCAAGCCCGCCGACCTGAAAAAGGAGATCGACGCCTTTTTTGCCAGCAAATAGAACGCGTCCGCCACTTAAATCTGAAAATACCGACGGTACATTATGCGGGCAGAGGTTTTACCCCTGCCCGCCCCCTTTTGGAGGTAAAAGGGAATCCCCCAGTCACCGCCTTTGGCGGTGCCAGCCCCCTTTAGCAAGGGGGCCTTTTGGAGCAGGACTGGGGCCTTCAAGCACCAAAGCCTCCCTTGCCAAAGGGAGGGGGACCGCCGCCGAAGGCGGTGGTGGAGGGATTCCGTTTACAGGGAATCTGTAGGGCGCAGCGACCCCGGCGCGCCGTTCTTTGGTGGTATCCGTTCTCTGGCGGCAAAGGGATTCCGTTTACAGGAAGACCGCCGATAAAAGGAAATCCCCCAGTCACGGCTACGCCGTGCCAGCCCCCTTTAGCAAGGGGGCCTTTTGGAGCAGGACTGGGGCCCTCAAGCACCAAAGCCTCCCTTGCCAAAGGGAGGGAGACCGCCGCCGAAGGCGGTGGTGGAGGGATTCCGTTTACAGGGAATCTGTAGGGCGCGGCGACCCCGGCGCGCCGTTCTCTGACGGTATCCGCTCTCTGGCGGCAAAGGGATTCCGTATCCTCAGAATCCCCCGCCCCTCCAAGCAAAAGCCCTTGCTTTTTCCTCGTGGGTGTGGTATGCTTAATCGTGTACGAAACAGGATTTTCCAAGGCGTAACGATTAAGTAGAAGGAGGAAAAGGAGATATGAGGAAAAGAGGAACCGCCCTGGCGCTGGCTTTGGCGCTGTTGGGGGCGCTGGCCCTTCCAGCCGCCGCCCACGACACAAGACGGCCGGGACAGGGCAACCGAATCAGCGCGGGGACCTACTACTCCGGCTATGTGGACCCGGACGGCGGGCTCTGGATGTGGGGCCGGGGTGATGATGGAGAGCTGGGCGACGGCATCAGCGGCGATCGTGATATCCAGACCGTGCCTGTCAAGGTGCTGGACAACGTGGTGTCGGTCAGCGCCAGTGAGGGAGGCGACGACGGAGGTATGTACACCGCCGCCCTCCAGGCCGACGGCTCTCTCTGGACCTGGGGGAACGCCTGGGGCGGACTGCTGGGCAACGGCGGCGGCGGAAACGCGGTAGGCGGATGGGTCGAGGAGTGCCAGAATGTCCCGGTAAAGATTCTGGACGATGTGGCCGCCGTCAGCTGCGGCCGGAGCAGTGCCGCCGCCGTCAAAACTGACGGCTCTCTTTGGATGTGGGGGCCGGTGTACCTGGATGGATTTATACGCGTCCACACTACTCCAATCAAGGTGATGGACGATGTGGCCGCTGTTGACTGCGGCTATCTCAACACGGCTGTCATCAAAACAGACGGCTCCCTCTGGGCCTGGGGGGCATCCGTTATGGTTGGAAACGGCTATGAGGGAAATACCACAATGGGGTCTAAGCTGCATCAGACCATCCCGGTAAAGCTCTTGGATGATGTAGCGGCTGTCAGCTGTGGAAGCAGCTTCTCCGCCGCCATTAAAACCGACGGCTCCCTCTGGACCTGGGGCACAAATGAATACTCCCAGCTGGGCGTCGCGGGCGGTGGAGATACCACCATCGAGGGGCTTACATTCCAAAGCGTTCCAGCGAAGATTATGGAGAATGCAGCCGCTGTCAGCTGCGGCTATGGGAACATAGCCGTGGTCAAGACAGATGGAACCCTCTGGACCTGGGGCTGGAACGAGTACGGCCAGGTGGGCAACGGTGAGAAGGGAGAGGGGAGCGGCGGCTGGCGGGGCCTGATCCAGGAAACCCCTGTGAAGGTGCTGGACAATGTTTCCGCCGTCAGCTGTAGTATGAGCCATATGCTGGCCACAAAAACCGATGGAACACTTTGGACTTGGGGCACGAATTTGGGGGGCACAGCAGACCTGGATAGCACTACGATTACCCGCCCCGCTCAGGTGCTCATCAACCGCCAGGCCCCCGACCCCGCCCCCTCCGGCGGGAATAAGTTCACCGACGTGAAAGAGTCGAACTGGTTCTATCAACAGGTCCAGTGGGCGGTGGAGCGGGAGATCACCACCGGCACCATGGAGACGGCCTTCTCCCCCAACAAGGACTGCACTGTGGCGGAGATACTCATGTTCCTGTACCGGGCCTATGGCTCGCCCCAGACCGGCGGGGCCAACCCCTTCTCCAACCTGAACGGAACGGAGTGGTACGCCGCCCCCGCCCTCTGGGCTTACGAGCGGGGCCTGATTGACGGGGGCGCATTCAACGCTTCCGCCCTGTGCACCCGCGCTATGGTGGTGGAGTACCTGTGGAAGCTGGCGGGCAGCCCCTCCGCCGCCGTGGCCCACTTCGACGACGTGCCCGGCTCCGCCAGCTTCACCCGGGCCGTGAACTGGGCGGTGGAGAACGGCGTTACCGCCGGCGTGGCCCCTGGGCGCTTCGGCCCCGACATGGTCTGCACCCGCGCCCAGATTGTCACCTTCCTGTACAGCGCCTTGGCCTGAACAAAAACAGCCCGCTCCCCAATGGGAGCGGGCTTTCTGCCGCCTATTCGGCGGAAATCATGAAGTAGTAAACCGGCTGGCCGCCGGCCAGGAGGGTGATTTCAGCGCTGGGGCAGGCGGCGGCGAAAATTTTCTCGGCTTCCTGGGCCTGCTCCTCAGAGACATCCTCGCCATAGAAGATGGAAATAAACTCGGCGTTCTGGTGGGCGTCCGACCGGGCCAGACGGTCTAAAATGGCGGACAGGTCCTGGTCGGTGCCGAAGAGCTGGTGCTCCTCCAGGGCCAGATAGTCCCCCTGATGGATGGCGAAGCCGTCGAAATCGGAGTCCCGGGCGGCGTAAGTGACCTCGCTGGTGCGGACGTTGGCGAAGCCCTCGGCCATGGCGGCGGTGTTGTCCTCCTCGCTGGAGTCCGGGTCGGCGCACAGCATGGCGGAGATGCCCTGGGGCACCGTCTTGGTGGGCAGGACCACCACCTTTTTGTCCTCGCACAGGGGGATGGTCTGCTCCGCGGCCATGATGATGTTTTTGTTGTTGGGCAGGACATAGACGATCTCCGCCGGGGTGGCGTCGATGGCCTTGAGGATATCCTGGGTGGAGGGGTTCATGGTCTGTCCGCCGCCCACCAGGCCGTCCACCCCCAGGTCCTGGAACACGGCTTCCAGCCCGGCCCCGGCGCACACCGCCACATAACCGAACTTCTTCTCCGGGGCCGCGTGGACGGGGGCGGCGCTCTTCTCCAGCTCCTCCTCCACGGCTTCCAGGTCGTCAGTGCTCTGGACATGCTTGCCGGCGGCCAAATCCTCGGCCTGGGTGCGCATGTTCTCGATTTTCGCCAGCTCCAGCACGCCGTACTTCTGGGCCTCGTTCAGGGCGCTGCCGGGGGTGTTGGTGTGGACGTGGACCTTAAAGGCCTCGTCGTCCTCGCCGATGACCAGGCTGTCGCCGATGGAATTGAGGTAGGCCCGGAAGGGCTCCAGGTCGGCATTCTCCTTGAACTTCCGGACGATGAACACCGTGTCGAAGGCAAAGGTGATGTCCTCCACGCTGACTGCTTCGAAATCGGCCTTGTCGTTGGGGGCGGACCCCTCCGCGCCGGCGTCCTCGGGCATGGGCAGGCCCCGGACCTCGTCCAGCATCCCCTGGAGGATGACCAGAAAGCCCTTGCCGCCGGCGTCCACCACGCCGGCCTTTTTCAGCACCGGGTTCTGGTCGATGGTGTGGGCCAGCGCTTCCTGGCCCTCCTGGATGGCGGCTTCCAGCACGCCCTCGAAGGAGCCGTCCTCTCTGGCCTGCCCGGCGGCGCGGGCGGCGGCCAGCCGGGAGACGGTGAGGATGGTGCCCTCGGCGGGCTTCATCACGGCCTTGTAGGCGGCGGCTACCCCGAAGTCCAGGGCGATGGCCAGGTCCCGGCCGTCCATCGTCTCCTTCTCCTTGATGGCCTTGGAGAAGCCCCGGAACAGCAGGGACAGGATCACCCCGGAGTTGCCCCGGGCCCCCCGGAGCAGGGCGGAGGCGGTGCCCCCGGCGGCCTGGCCCACGGTGTCGTAGTGCTTTTTGCGCATCTCGGCGGCGGCGGCCCCGATGGTGAGGGTCATGTTGGTGCCGGTGTCGCCGTCGGGGACGGGGAAGACGTTCAAGTCGTTGATGGGCTGTTTCTGGGCGTTGATGGCGGCGTGGGCGTGGATGATCATCCGCTGAAAGACCGCCGCGTCGATATTTTGTACCATAGTCGGCAAATTCCTTTCTACCAAATGATCAGAAGCGCATGGAGTCTACGCAGACATCCACCGAAGCGACCTCCACCCCGGTGGTCTTGCTGACCACATAGCGCACCTCGCTCATAATGGACCGGCAGACCGCCATGAGGTTGACCCCGTTCTCCACGATGATGTGCAGCTCGATGGAGACGGTGCCGCCGGCGTTGTAGTACACCTTGACGCCCTTGGACATGGACTCCCGCTTCAGCAGGTGGACCAGCCCGTCGGTGGTGGACCGCACCGCCATGCCCTTCACCCCGTAGCAGTTGGTGGCGGCGCTGCCGGTCACCGTGGTGAATACGTCGCTGCTGATGCGGATCTCGCCCAGCTCGTTTTCCAGTTTCATAGGAAATTACCTTCCTTTCAGTCAGGATGGGGGGACTCATATTATATATACATTTTATATTGTATTCGATTTTCCTGAAAAATACAAGCCTAAAGTTTCTGGGATGAGGGAGCCTGTTCAGGATAAGGAATCCCCCAGTCAGCGGCTGCGCCGCTGCCAGCCCCCTTTAACAAGGGGGCCTTTGGAGCGGGACCGGGAGCTTCAAGCACCCAAGCCCCCCCTTGCTAAAGGGGGGAGGGCCGCCAGGCGCAGCCTGGTGGCGGGGGGATTCCGGCAAGCAGAACCGCAACTGGCCGTAATAACATGGGTGCAGGCGCAATTTTTTGCGATGTACCGGTTTCGACGCATAATTTCCAGAAACTGGAATATAATGGGGCTCCAACCTACACCAAGGAGGGGAGCGGCATGACAGCCAAAACCATTTATACCAAACTGAACCGGCTGCGGCAGCAGTCTCAGCGGGCCGGGCGGGTAAAGCTATCCACCTCCGCCCTATTGCTGGGGGCGGAAGCGGGCATACACTTTTTGCTGGCGGCGGTGCTGGCGGGGGCGGTCATCTTCGAGGACAGCGCCCCCTTCGGGCTGGCCCTGGTGGGGGCGGCGGGGTCCGGCCTGTGCGGCGGAGCGGCGCTGGTGGGGGTAAGCTTTGGCGCCATGACCGCCCTGGAGTTCTCCAGCGGCCTGCGGTACGCTTCGGCGTCCATCCTCACCTTCGCCATCGCCTTCGCCTTTTACGACTGGAAGGCGCTGCGCCGCCCCTGGGCCATGCCGGCGGTGGCGGGGCTGCTCAACGGGGTGACCGGCTTCATCGTCCAGTCCCAGCGGGGGTGGCAGACGGCGGATGTGATCTATTTCACCCTGGAGGTCGCCCTGACGGCAGGGGCGGTGTGGGCCTTCCAGGGGGCGCTGGCCCCCTTCACCGGCCGGACGGTGGACAAGCCCGGGCAGCAGGCCCGGCTCATCGGGACCACCGCCCTGCTGTGCGCCTGTCTGGCGGCGCTGGCGCCGCTGCGGCTGTATGAAAACATCTCCCTGGGCCGGATCTTGGCGGTGCTGGTGGTGATGTCCGCCGCGTGGCAGGGGGGGCCGGTTACCGGGATGGCCCAGGGGGCGGCCGTTGGAATGTCCATCGACCTGACCGGCCAGGCAGCCCCGCTCTGCGCCATGGCCTACAGCCTGTCTGGACTGGCGACCGGGCTGCGCCAGGGCCAGGGGAGGGTGGGGACCGCCCTGGTCTACATCCTGGCCAACGGCGCGGCGGTGCTGTGGACCTGGGACCGGGGGCTGGACCTGGCCCTCCTGTATGAAGCCCTTTTGGCCGGGGTGCTCTTTCTGCTCACGCCGGAGCGGCCCCTCCGGTGGCTGGGGGGCTGGCTGTCCCCGGAGGTGGAGGGCTCGGCGGACCTGCGGGCCCAGCGCGTCGTCCAGCAGAAGCTGGAGCACACCGCCCTGGCCTTCCGGGCCCTGTACGACTCCCTGCGCTCCGCCTTCCGGAGCCCGGAAAACGACAACGACGTGGCCACCGTCTTCGACCGGGTGGCCAGCCGCCAGTGCCGGGGGTGCAGCCTTCGGGACCGGTGCTGGAAGGCGGACTACAACACCACCTTCAACGCCCTGAACGACGCCACCCCCGCCATGGTGGAGCGGGGCCGGGCGGAGCCAAAGGACTTCCCCCGGCACTTCGCCGACCGGTGCATCCATTTTCCCAATTTTGTGGCCACGGTGAACGAGGAGCTCACCGCCCTGTTTTACCGCCGGCAGTACAGCGCCCGGATCCGGGAGAGCCGGGCGGCGGTGTGCCGGCAGTACGCCCAGCTGTCCGAGCTGCTGGGGGAGGCCGCCGCCGAGCTGAGCCGGGAGCTGACCCCCGACCCCGCCGGGGACCGGCGCCTGCGCCAGCGGCTGGCGGAGCTGGGCCTGGAAGCCAGGACGTCGGTGTACCGGGACGGCCGGGGCCTGCTCCGGGTAGAAGCGGAGGGCCCGGACTGCGCCGCGCTGTCCCGGCCCAGCCGGCTGAAGGACCTGTCGGCGGTGCTGGGGGTGCCCCTCCGGGTGGAGCTGGAGGGGGAGGACGGCATCTCCCTCCTCCAGCAGGAGCCGCTGATGGCGGTGGCGGGGGTGGCGGCCCGGAAAAAGACCGGCGAGACGGTGAGCGGCGACGCCGGGACCTACTTCAAGCGCCACGACGGCAAGCTCTACCTCTTACTGTGCGACGGCATGGGCAGCGGGCCGGAAGCCAACCGGGAGAGCACCCTGGCCGTCCGGCTGCTGGAGCAGCTCCTCCAGGCGGGGGTGGAAGCCCGCCGGGCGCTGACCACGCTGTCCTCCGCCCTGGCCCTACGGGGGGAGGAGACGGGCGGCTTCACCACGGTGGACCTGCTCCAGCTGGACCTGTTCACCGGGGAGGGGGAGCTGTATAAGCTGGGCGCGGCCCCTACCTATATAAAAAAAGGGGGCAGCGTCCAGCGGCTGAGCGGCAAGTCCCTGCCCGCCGGGCTGGCCGAGGGGGAGCCCTCCGCCCTGGACCAGTTTTCCCTGCGGCTGAACCCGGGGGACTGCGTCCTGATGGTCAGCGACGGGGTGTGCTCCGGGCTGGAGGACGGCTGGCTGCGGGAGGAGCTCAACCGCTTTGACGGGGCCAGCCCCAAGGACCTGGCCCGGGAGCTGGTCACCCGGGACCCCAAGGACGCCACCGACGACCGCACCGCCCTGGTGGTCCGCGTTGACAGGCGGACATAAAAAAACGGCGGAGTCCAGCCCCACCGTTGACAAACCCTGAAAAATCTGATACCATTATAAACAGAAGGGTGCCGCAATCGAAGCGGTCAGCCCTGAAAGCTAAGATTGTTCGCTAGAGAAAATGAACAACCGTCACTTGGCAGAGTGGCGGTTGTCCCTTTTTACCTTAATGGTCACAGTGCAGCCAAATACGTGAAATGTTAAGGTAATGGGCATGTAGGTCACCTCCTTTACAAGGGAGATGGTGGCCGGCCGCCGTGACATTCAATTACAGCACCCTGTCCCCGCCGGCTGCGGGGCGTATTTATTGTATCAGGCGGGAGGGGGGCTGTCAAGCGGCGTGGATGTTGACAACCCCCGAAAAATCGGATACAATATAAATATAAGAGCGGATAAGCAAGACGGGCCGGGCCACCGGCCCGGTCTTCTATTTTTACGGAGGGGCCCCCCTCTGTAACACTGTGACCGCAATGTTACCGTTCTGTTACACTTGCCCGTTAGGTGTTGACTTTCAAAAATCGGTTTGCTAGAATGCGCATAGAGGTTGGAAGACCGATTGCGCTGTTGAGACTGTGAAGCACACCTAGCTCTTCCCCAGGATGCAAGGGGAGTGACACGGCCGCAACGGGGCCGGAAAGTCGAAAAACCTCGAAAAATTTGGATAAAAT
>JAAWNI010000075.1 GCA_022798855.1 Lawsonibacter sp.
GGCGGCCAGGTTCTTCAGGCCCTCGCCCACGATGGCCTGGGCCAGCAGGGTGGCGGTGGTGGTGCCGTCGCCGGCCACGTCGTTGGTCTTGGTGGAGACTTCCTTCACCAGCTGGGCGCCCATGTTCTCAAAGGGGTCCTCCAGCTCGATCTCCTTGGCGATGGTCACGCCGTCGTTGGTGATGAGGGGGGCGCCGAACTTCTTGTCCAGCACCACGTTGCGGCCCTTGGGGCCCAGGGTGATCTTCACGGTGTCAGCCAGCTGGTTGACGCCCTTCTCCAGAGCCTTCCGGGCTTCCTCGCCGTAGCAGATGATTTTAGCCATAAAGCATTACCTCCAAAATTGATTGATATGGGGGACGGAATCCCCCCGCCACTTCGTGGCCCTCCCCCTTTAACAAGGGGGGCCTATTTTCCGCTCCAAAAGCCTCCCTTGCCAAAGGAAGGGGGACCGCCGCCGAAGGCGGTGGTGGAGGGATTCCCCAAAAGATTTACTCCACAATCGCCAGGATGTCGTTCTGCCGGACGATGGTGACTTCCTCGCCGTCCAGCTTGACCTGGGTGCCGGAGTACTTGCTGGTGATGACCTTGTCGCCCACCTTCACGGTCATGACGACCTCTTTGCCGTCCACCATGCCGCCGGGGCCGACGGCGATGACCTCGGCCACTTCGGGCTTCTCCTTGGCGGCGCCGGTGAGGATGATGCCGCCTTTGGTAGTCTCCTCCGCTTCCACCAGTTTCACGATGACGCGGTCAGCCAGGGGTTTGAGTTTCATAATGGGTTCCTCCTTATATGACTTAATTTATTGGTACAACAACCTCCAGTGTTTAGCACTTGTTTTTGCCGAGTGCTAAATCTATCTTAGATAATAACCGCTTCCGGCAAAAAAATCAACCCCTAATTTTAAAAAAATGGGGGTTGATTTGAAAGGATTTACATTTCGTTCACAAACAGGGCGGGCGAGTGCTAAAATTTTGACGCGCTCAGCCTTCCTGTCAGACTGTCTCGGTTGGGGTGGCCTTGTTTTTGTCCCGCTCCATTGTTTCAAAAATTGCCCGAGTTATGAACCCGTTCACGCTTTCTCCTTGTTCCGCGGCATGGGCTTGAATCTGTTGTTTCTGCCCCTTGGCAACCCGTGTCAGGATTGTATCATAGGCCTTTGCATTGTAGCGGTCCTTAACCTTGCTGGATGTCTTACCCATCTCTGATACCTCCATCAGGCGGCACCCTATTCCATTCGTCCACAAATGGGGCAGGCGGGTGCTAAATCAAGGGTTGGTTCTCTTGACTTCCCGGCAGTCCGTCCGGCCCAAGAGGTAGTCTGTGCTGACGTCAAAGTAGTCCGCCAAAAAGACCAGGCCGGGAACTGTCGGATAGGTTTCATCATATTCGTATTGCTGATAGCCCCGCATTTTTAAGCCGCATATCTCCGCCATTTCCCGCTGCTTTAAACCGCGTTCTTTTCTCAAGGCCTTCAACCGCTCAGAAAATTTTGGCATAAATTCCTCCACTTCTCTTGACACGCGTTAATAGAGTGCTTATAATATACTTAATTAACGCGTAAAGGAGCTTTATCTATGAACACCCTATTTCATTCGTCCACAAACAGGGCGGGCGAGAAATCAGAGGTTGGTTCTCTTGACTTCCCGGCAGTCCGTCCGGCCCAGGAGGTAGTCTGTGCTGACATCGAAGTAGTCCGCCAAAAAGACCAGGCCCTCAAAATCCGGACAGCTGGCGGCATACTCATAGCACTGATAGCCCCGCAGCTTTAGGCCGCAGATTTCCGCCATTTCACGCTGTTTCAGGCCCCTTTCCTGGCGCAGTTCCTTTAACCGCTCAGAAAATTTTGTCATAATTACCTCCAGGCGCTTAATATGTACCGTCTTGACACGCACAGCAAACGCATCATTCATACATGAAAGGAGCCATAAACATGAATCAAATACTTAGCACCTTATTCCTTGACAACCCCTATATTCCCGAACAGGTCTGTACTTTTTGCGGCTCGCTTCCGGAGTTCCGTGAAGCGGAGCGGGCCTATTGGGCGGCGGAACGGGAGCTGGAGTCCCGGCTGGAGTACGAAATATTCAACCATTTTGACGAAGCCCAGTCCCGTTATATGGCCCATCTGGCCAAGGCCTATTATCTCTTTGGCCTGGGGCTGCGTCAAGAGGTACTTTCCGCCTTAGGCAGCTGATACCCCGCCCCGGCGGGATAAAAGAAGTTCACCTTTTTCTCTGACAGCCGGACGGTAAAGGCGGTATCCCGCATGGCCTCGCCGTCCACCACCACGGTAATGGGCTCCCGGGCGGAGAAAACGGCCTTCTGGCCGTGGTAGTCCAGAATCAAATCCGGGTACTGCCTGTACCGCCCCTTGGCGTACTGCCCCACCAGCCGGAAAAAGGTAAACAGCCCCACCTTTTTCACCAGGAGCATGTCCAGCACGCCGTCATCCGGCATTGCCTCCCCCACGGGCATAAAGCCCCCGCCGTAGTGCCGGCCGTTGCACACGCACAGCAGGCAGGCGGGCCTGTCCTCCCAGCGTATCTCCCCCATCCGCGCCGTAATGGGCTGGGCCAGCCCCCGGAAGAGGACATTTTCCACCAGGGACAGGATGTAAGCGCCGATCCCTGACACAAACCACCAATCCTTGTACCGGTGGACGCTGGCGGCGATGCGGGCGTCCACCCCGGCGCACACCACGTCGATGCCCAGCCGGCCGTTGCAGTCCATCAGGTCAAAGGCGGCCTGAGGCCCCACGGCCAGGGCTTCCAGGTCATAGAACAGTTCCCGGCATTGGGGGCCGAAGATTTTCAAAAAGTCGTTCCCTGTCCCCTTTGGGACGTTGGTGACCGCCACATGGTCCAGGCCCGCCGCCCCGTTGACCACCTCGTTCAGGGTGCCGTCCCCACCGCAGGCGTAGACCCGCAGGGGCTCTCCGGAGCGGGCCGCCTCCTGGGTAAACCGCAGGGCGTCCCCCTCCTTTTCGGTGTAGGCCGCCTCGTGGGGGAAGGACAGCTTCTCCAGCAGGGCGTCCAGCCGCGCGGTGGAGCCCCGCTTGCCGGCGGCGGGGTTGACGATAAATAAATGGCGCATGGGCCCTCTCTCCTTTGGACCGTCTATCGGTCAATCTGCCTTTGCGTCATGTAGGGCAAGGGCTCTGCCCTTGCCTTGGCCTGCCGGAAACACGCTATGGCTGGCTCCCTCCTGGAGGGAGCTGGCGCCGCCAGCGGCTGAGGGAGTAAAACAACATTTCACCCCCCGTCACGGCTTAGCCGTGCCCCCCCAGGAGGGGGGGGTGACAGACTGGGACAAGCGCCCTGCCCCACACACGTCCGCCCATAGACCGCCGTCACAGATACATAAACAGGTCGCATTTCAGCATACCGTTGTACAGCTTGCGTTTTTTGTCCGCCTTTTTGCCGAAGGTGCGCTCGAACTCAGTGTGGGAGGACAGCAGAAAGAGCTTCCAGCCCTCCGGGAACTTGTCCCAGGCCCTTCCGAAGGCCCGGTACAGCTCCTCGGCTTCTTTGCGCTCCATCACCCGCTCCCCGTAGGGGGGGTTGGTGACCACCCTGCCATAGAGCCCGCCCCAGTGGAAGCGGGTGGCGTCGTCCACGCCGAAGCGGACCAGCTCGTCCACCTCGGCCAGCTGGGCGTTGTGCCGGGCCAGCTCCACGGCGGACGGGTCGATGTCCCCGCCCCAAATCTCATATTCCCCGTCAAACTCCTGGTCCATGGCTTCGTCGGCGGCGGACATCCAGAATTTTTTGTCCAGCCAGCCCCATTTTTGGGCGGAGAAGGAGCGGTTCAGGCCGGGGGCCCGGTTTTTGGCGATGAGGGCGGCTTCGATGGGGATGGTGCCGGAGCCGCAGAAGGGGTCGCACAGGGGGCCGCGGCCCTTGTACCGGGACAGGAGCACCAGCCCGGCGGCCAATGTCTCCCGCAGGGGGGCGGCCACCCCCTGCGCCCGGTAGCCCCGCTTGTGGAGCCCGGGGCCGGAGGTATCCAGCATAAGGACCGCTTCGTCCCCCATGATGGCGAACTGCACCTGATGCAGGGCACCCGCCTCCGGGAGGGTGCGCAGGCCGTACTTGTCCCCCAGCCGGGCGGCGACCGCCTTTTTCACAATGGACTGGCAGGCGGGCACCGAGCGGAGGGCGGAATTCAGGCTGTGGCCTTTCACCGGAAACTGTCCGTCTTTTGGGATAAACCGCTCCCAGGGCAGGGCTTTCGTCCCCTCAAAGAGGGCGTCGAAGTCCCGGGCGGGGAAGGCCCCCAGGGTCAGCAGGACCCTCTCGCCGGTGCGGACGTTCAGGTTCAGCCGGGGCAGGTCGGCTTCCGACCCGGTACACAGCACCCGGCCGTTCTCCGCCCTCACCTGGGGCAGGCCCAGCCGCCGGACCTCATCGGCGCAGATTCCCTCCAGTCCAAAGAGGGTAGGGATGGTAAATTGCAATTCTGACATAGGGGTTCCTCGATTCTCATTCGTAGGGACACGACTTGCCGTGTCCGTGTTTCCTCGCCCGCACCTTATGAACCGGCGGCCACGGGCGGTTGCCGTGCCCGTGTTGACGCAAAATGTTGCCGTATCCGTACCGCCGCGCCGTTTGGTTTTTTGCGGCGTACCCAGCGGCCACGGCAAGCCGTGGCCCTACATGCGGCCCCAGGTACGCCGCGGACATTGCCCGCCCGGAAAAAAGCGGTGTATTGCCGGGACGGGCGGATGATATCCGCCCCTACAAAACCTCCATCGGCGGGTAAAACTCCACGCCGGCCACCCGCTCCAGGCCCACCTGTTTTGCCCGCAGGGCGTATTCCTCCGGGCCGCCGGTGGTGTAGATGGTCAGCGCGCCGGCCCCCGTCCTGGGATTGCCCAGGCCCTCCCGGTCCAGGTAGTTCTTCAGGGACCGCGCCATCTCCTCCGCCGGGTCGATCAGGGGCAGGCCGGGGTAGAGCTTCTGAATCGTGCCGGCCACCAGGGGGTAGTGGGTGCAGCCCAGAAGGCAGCAGTCCACCCGGTCCTCCAGGACCATGTGGTCCAGCTCCAATCGAAGGTTGGACTCAATTTCCGCCGCGCCCTCCCCTCTTCCCAGATTGTGCTCCACCAGCCGGGCCAGGTCGGGGCAGCCGCAGCTGAGCACTACCAGCTTTCTGGGGCTCTGGGCCAGAATTTTTTGGGGGTATATCCGGGAGTTGTGGGTAAACACGGTGGAGATGACCCCCACCTTATCCACCTCCAGCCCGGCCACCGCGCTGGCCCCCGCCTGGACGGCGTTGAACACGGGGCAGGACGCCACCTCCTCCAGGCGGTCCATCACGCAGGAGATGGTGTTGCAGGCCACCAGAAGGGCCTTCACCCCCCGGTCCTCCATAAAGCGGAACATATACCGGGCCATGGCGGTGATAGCTTCCTCAGCGTGGTTGCCATATGGGATGTGGGCGCCGTCGCCGAAGTAGAGCAGGTCCTCGCCGGGCAGCAGCTTCTGCACCTGCCGGACCACGCTGAACCCCCCGATGCCGGAATCTATGATTCCGACGGGGGCGGTTGAATGTGACATGGGCTTCCTCCAAACACGCGGATGTATGGGCGCGCATTGTGCGCCCGTTCCAACACAGACCGGAACCGCGGGCGCACGATGTGCGCCCCTACAAAATATGCCCCGCCCCGCCCGTTTAGGACACCCTCGCCACCCCGCCGGTGACGGTGTCCAGCTGGTAGGCCCCGGTGTCGGTGGTCACCCGCCACACCGGGGTCAGGGCGGTGGGGCCGGACAGGGAGACGGCGGTGACGTATCCCGGCTCGATGGCGTCGATGCGGTTGCACACATCGCCCAAGGCGCTCACGCCGTTGAGGAAGTGGATCAGGGCGGTGGCCACCGAGACAGTCCGGCGGCTGGAGTCCTCCAAAGGCCGGCCCACCAGAAGCCGCCCTGCGGAGATGGAGGCCAGCCCCTCCTCCTCCCAGGCCAGGGACACCTGCTGGGTGAACAGGGGCATTTTCTGCCAGGTCTGACGGAAGACCGCCCCCTCCACGCCCACCTCCAGCACCACGCCGGAGAAGCCGATCCCCTCCATCAGCGCCAGGCAGCCCGCCCGCCGGTCCTCCCCCAGGGGGAAGGCGGCGGGGTCCAGCTGGGCGGAGAAAGCGCCGTCGCTGTGGAACTGGACCGACCCGTTTTCGTTATAGTAGCGGTACACCTCGCCCCCCCGGGACTCGGCGGTGACGGAGCCCTGGAGCAGGGCGGCGGCCACCCGCTCCTCCCCCTCCATGTCCCGCTCCACGGCCTGGGGTTCCAGCTCCATCCTCTGGGGGATGATGGACTCGTCCACCTCCACCCCCCGGTTCCGGAGGAACTGGATGGCGCTCTCTCTGGCCTGGGCCTCCATGCGGCCCCCCTGGATGGCCTGCCCCCCCACCAGCAGCAGCAGGCACAGGTTGGTGGCCGCCAAGATGGCCAAAATAATATTTTTCAGCTTTGTCCAAGGCATTGGGCTATCCCTCCCCGTTTCCGGCGGCCGCCCACAGGGCGGACACGGTGTCGCCGCCGCTGTCGGCGTAGGCCAGCAGCAGCTCCTCCCCCTCCAGCCCCAGGGCCAGAAGGGCGGCCGCCCCCTGCCTGGGGGGCAGGACCAGGGAGGTGGACCCGCTGTTGGCGTAGCTGCGCAGGCAGAGGGAGAACTGGACGATCTGCCCCCGCTCCACCAGGAAGCGGGCGGCGCGGCCAGCCTCCAGAAGAACAGGGACCCCGTTCAAGCTGTAGCCGAAGTCGATCTCCCAGCCCTCCGGCCGCTCCGCCACCGAGAGAAGGTAGAGCCGGGCTTCGCCGCAGCGGGGCCCCAGGGCGGACAGGGCGGTCTGGCGGCATGCCTCCACGGCGTCGAAGAGGGGGGAGCCCTCCCCCTGGCGCAGGACAGGGAAGAGCCCGCCGCCGCCCTTCCCCTCATACTGGTACTGGGCCACCCCCTGGGCGGACAGGCGGACGCTGTCGTCCCCGCTGCGGGCCACCTGCTCGTCGGTGGAGTAGAAGCTGGTGGAGTTGAGGGAAAAGCCCAGGTCCTGGACCAGGGACTGCA
Source organism: Lawsonibacter sp. (assembly GCA_022798855.1). Classification (GTDB taxonomy): domain Bacteria; phylum Bacillota; class Clostridia; order Oscillospirales; family Oscillospiraceae; genus Lawsonibacter. The sequence continues at coordinate 7,078 of JAAWNI010000075.1, forward strand.
AGCTTCCCGGCCCGGCGTTCATGGGGTTGGACGCGGCATACACAGCCGGGGCGGGCGCTTCGGGCAGCAGGAGGGTGTCCGGGTCCAGGCCCTGATACAGCTCCGACTCAAAGGCGTAAAAGGCCCCGTTGTCCACCGCCCCGGACAGGGCCTCGGCCAGGGAGAAGGGGTCGGCCACCTGGTCCCGGCAGCGGTAATAGAGCCCGTCCCGCTCGTCCCGGTAGTACAGGTCCACCCCCTCCTCCCACAGGGTCAGGGCCAGGCGGCGGACGGTGGCGGTGAGCTTTGTCTCCCCGCCGGACAGCCAGCCCACCAGCACCGGCAGGGGTATCTCCCCCTGAAAGTCCATATACACCCCCAGGGAGGAGGTCAGCGCCCCCTCCCACTGGGCCCGGCTGATGGACTCCGGCGCACCGGAGCTGGACAGGGCCTCCACCAGGGTGCCCGCCACCTTTTGGAACAGCTCCTGGCAGGCGGCCTGGTCGTAGCGCAGGCCCTGGCGCGCCCCCTCGGCCCCCTCGGGCAGGCGGTCGGAGCCGGGCAGGTTGACCACCATCGCCAGCGGCAGGGCGCCCTCCGCCCGGTTGACCCCCTGGGCCTGTCCGGCCGCCGCCCGGGGCCCCTCCTCCCGGAGCAGCCCCCGCAGGGGGTCCGCCAGGGGGGTCTGGGCCAGCAGCCACAGGGCGGAGCAGGTGAGCAGAAGGATGAGCCCGTCCTTCACCAGCTCCACCGCTGAAATCTTCCTCTTATTTTCCATCGCCCGGTCCCTCAATGTTCAGCTCCAGCCGGATGGCCAGGCCCGGCCCCTCCTTGTTCATCAGGGTGATCCGGCCCTGGTGGCGCTCCACGATCTCCTTGGCGATGGACAGCCCCAGGCCGGTGCCCCCGGACTGGCGGGAGCGGGCCTTGTCCACCCGGTAGAACCGCTCGAAGATGCGGGGCCGGTCCTCCTCCGGGATGCCGATGCCGTTGTCGTCCACGATCATCCAGACCTTGTCCCGCCTGCGTCCGGCGTAGATGTCGATCCGCCCCCCGTTGGGGGTGTATTTGATGGAGTTTGACACAATATTCATCATCACCTGGAGTATCCGCTCCCGGTCGGCCAAAATCTCGGGCAGTCCGGGCTCCAGCTCCAGGGTGAGGGTGTGGTCGTGCTTCTGGGCCTCCATATAGACGGCGTTGTAGATATCCCGCACCGCCCCGCCGAAGGGGAAGCGGGCCAGCTTCAGCGCCCCACGCTCGGAGTCGAACCGGGACAGGGTGAGAAGGTCCTGGACGATATGGGTCATCCGGTCGCTCTCGTTGAGGATGACCCCCAAAAATTTCTTCTCCATATCCGGGGGCAGCTCCCCGGCGTTGTCGGTGAGCGTCTCGGCGTAGGAGCGGATGTTGGTCAAGGGCGTGCGCAGCTCGTGGGAGACGTTGGCCACAAACTCCCGGCGCATCTCCTCGTTTTTCCGCTGTTCGGTGACGTCGTGGAGGACGGCCAAGGCCCCCTCCCCCGCCCGGCCCCGGTTAAAGGGGGCCATGAGAAGCTGGAAAAAGCTGTCCCGGACCCGCAGCTCCTCCTCCAGGTGGTCCTCGGCGGCCAGCACCTGCTCCAGAGCGGCCCCGCCGCTGAAAAGGTCCTCATAGGTGGTGTCCGGCCCGATGGCCCGCCGGAGCATCCGGGCGGCGGCGGGGTTGGAGTGGATTACCTTCCCCGCGCGGGAGAAGGCCACCACCCCGTCGGTCATGTGGAGGAAAAGGGTGTCCAGCTTGTTCCGCTCGTTCTCCACCTGGCGCAGGGTGTCCTGGAGCTGGCCGGCCATGTCGTTGAAGGTGTCGGTGAGCACGCCGATCTCGTCCTGGGACAGCACCTCGATTTTTCGGGAGAAGTCCCGCTCCGCCACCCGCATGGCCCCCTCGGTCAGCTTCTGGATGGGGGTCACCATGGTTTTGGACAGCAGGAAGGACAGCAGAACGGATATCCCCAGGCCGAAGACCAGGGCCTCGATGATCAGGACCAGCATCTTGTCGGTCAGGTCGTTGGAGGTGGCCTTGTTGTCCAGAATGTAGATGATATAGTCCTCGCCCCCCCGGCGGATGGGGATCGCCACGTCCATGTAGTCCAGGGTGAGGTTGCTCTTGTCCCCCGCCGTGTTCGTCTCCAGCCCGGTGGTCAGGGCGAAGGTGAGGTTTTCCGTGTACTCCAGCAGGGGCTCCTCCCCGTCCGGGGAGGACAGGCAGGCGCCGCTGCCGTCCAGGATGTACAGCTTGCGGTTGCGGTTGTCCACCCCCAGCTCGCCGGCAAAGGCCTTCAGCACCTGGGACAGCTGCTCCGCCCCGTCCTCCTCCTCCCCGGCGGGGGTGGTCAGGTCGTGGTAGAGAAGGGGGTTTTCAAAGACCTCCTTCATCTGGCTGTAGAAGTCCTCCAGATAGAAGGCGGTCACAGAGTTGATCAAAAAGGCCCCCACCACCATCATCAGCGACAGAATCAGCAGCACCAGAATCATCACCAGCTTCATGTGTAAGCTGCGCAGCATATTGGGGGCCTCCTCTCTTTTTCGTTCGCGCACCCGCATCCCATCGGGCCTGTCTATAGCAGGCTCCAAAATTGCTGACAAAGGCGCTCCGTAGGGCGCGACGACCCGGCGCGCCGTTTGCGGCAGGACGGCGGGCCGAGGTCGTCCCGCCCT
>JAAWNI010000076.1 GCA_022798855.1 Lawsonibacter sp.
AGGAGATCATACAGTTAAGCGAGGGGCCCTATGACCCGTCGTGGTCCTATAAAAAATCAAACAAATTTTCGATTTCCTCTTGACATTCTCGAACGAATGTTGTATGCTTTCGTTGGAACAAATGTTTTGGGGCAGGGCTGTAAAAGTCCGGTTTTAGGGACAGCATTTGGTCTATGCTAACCTCAATCAACCACATGGAGGGATGACAGATGCGGATCACATACTATAAAACTTCCAGCTTTATTCAACATACCGGCAGCATCATTGACTTGGCCGAGCTGCGCCGCCGGCAGGCCGCAACCCAGCGGGACAGCCTGGCCCGCCAGCCGGAGTCCGTCCTGCCCCCCGAGGAGCCGGACGCCTGCGAAGCGCCTGGCTTCCGCCCTGTCGTCCTGACCATGTCTCAGTCCCAGCGCCGCCGGGCCGGTTGGGAGCGGCGGGCCTGGATGCTGGACGCCTGCGCCAGTCTGGCGGTGGTGTTTGTAACCCTGGTTTTTGCCCTTCGGATTTTGTTTTAGACTGAAATTTCTCTCCCCACAATATCTTGCGGTTTTTGACGAATCTGATACCATTTCACAAAAGAATGCCGTTGTACTTCCAGCGGCATTCTTTTTTTGTGCATTTTTCTGGAATTTTTTTTGCTTTCTGAGGAAAAAAGGGGTTGACGGGAAAAGAGAAAACGTGTATATTGTTGTTACCATTTTGTAACTCTTATTTCAGAATTGTCATTTTTCCTGCGCGAGGTGACTTCAATGGAACAATCCCATAACCAGAGCTGGACGGCCCGCCTTCCTATTATTGGACAGGACCAGACCGAACGGCTGCCCATTTTAAAATCGAAGGCGGAGCGGCAGCAGCCCAAGGCCGACTCGGTGCGGGCCGCGGAGCAGCCCCCGCGGGCCAAGGCGCCCAAAGCGGTGGAGCGGCCCGCGAAAGCTGAGGAGGCCCCGGCGGCGGAAAAGCCCGCCGGCCGGAACTGGCCCAAGGAGCTGGCGCTGTATTTCCGCGCCTGCGCCGAGTGGGGACGCATCCACGTCCGCCGCTGGACCCATCTCTTTCACGGCGCCGCCGCCGGCACGCTGGCGGTGGGTCCCATCTCCTTCCTGCTGATGGCCGGGGCCCTTGGCGCCGCCCTGACCCTGACCACCCTGTACTCCACCAGCTACGCCGTCATCGTCGACGGCCAGGAGGTGGGGGTGGTGGCGGACCAGAGCGTGGTGGACCAGGCCATCCACACGGTAGAGGCCCGGGGCAGCCAGCTGCTGGGCTACCAGTACCAGGTGGAGGACAACATCGACTATAACTTTACCCTCACCTTAAAAAGCGATCTGAGCGAGCCCCAGGAGATCAGCAACTTCTTTTACAGCCAGCTCAGCGAGATCAGCGACCAGCTGCGGGTCTATGAGGTGGCGGTGGACGGCCGGGTGATCGGCACGGTGAAGGATCAGGCGGCCCTGAACACCATGCTGGACGCCATCAAGTCCCAGTATGTCACTGAGGACACCACCTCCGCCGACTTTGTGGAAAACCTGACGGTTACCACCGCCTATGCCGTAGACGATCTGATGACAGTGGACCAGGTGGAGGAAGCCCTGATGGCCAACACCACCGGCGAGACCACCTACACTGTGGTCAAGGGCGACACCTACAACGGCATTGCCTACCGCAACGACATGTCCCTCAGCGACCTGATGGCCCTCAACCCGGACGCCAGCCTGAACCGGCTGATGGTGGGTGACGTGCTCAACGTAAAGGAGATTATCCCCACTCTGTCCGTCCGCACCACCGAGCAGGTGACCTACACCGAGCCTATCCCCTGTCCCGTGGAGGAGGTCAAGGACGACTCCATGTATAAGGGCGACTCCAAGGTTGTCACCCAGGGGCAGGAGGGCGAGGCCCTGATCTCCGCCGACGTGGTCTATGTCAACGGCTATGAGCGGGAGCGCAATGTCACCGGCTCAGAAACCCTGCGGGAGCCCACTGTCACCGTCAAGGCTGTGGGCACCAAGGAGCGGCCCAAGACCGCCTCCAAGGGCACCTACACCTGGCCGGTCCGCAGCCACCGCATCAACTCCTACTTCGGCGGCCGGAACATCTTCGGCAGCTACAGCTTCCACTCCGGCATCGACCTCCACGCCTCCTATGGCGAGAACGTCATGGCCGCCGACGGCGGCACCGTTACCAAGGCGGGCAACAGTAGCGGCTACGGCAAGCTGGTGGTCATCCGCCACGATAACGGCACCGAGACCTATTACGCCCACAACTCCAGTATTGTGGTCTCAGTGGGACAGAAGGTCTACCAGGGCCAGGTGATCGCCAAGGCGGGCAGCACCGGCCGGTCCACCGGCGTCCACTGCCACTTCGAGGTCCGCGTCCGCGGCACCGCTGTCAACCCCCTGAATTACCTGAGATAACCCAAGACGCCCCCGGCCTCAAGGCCGGGGGCGCTACCTTTTTTTAGAGAAGTTTATTCCAACTCCCAATGGCGTTCTGTTTTCAGGTTGTTGTAATAAAATATTTTTACAATCATGTCGATGCGTAAAATGCAGGTAGGGTCATCCAAGGTCAAATCGTCCAAAACAGCCTTGATTTCTTCTATGACAGTAAGCGCGTCACTGTCCACCTGCGCAGGCAGTTCATAAAGATTACATTTTTTTATATAATCCAAAACTTTCCAACCAAGCTCCTGCGCGTAGAGCCTTTCCTCTATTGAGGAATCTTCCTCTAAATACATAATAATACACCTCCGCCCTTATTATAGGTCAATTTCACCCTAAAATCAATAGGTCAATTTGCCATACTAAGCAGGGTGATAGTATGAGCCGATTAAGTGAGCTGCGAAAGGCCAAGGGGCTGACACAGCTTCAAGTTCAGATGCTGACAGGCATTGATCAAAGTGACTACTCTAAAATTGAGAGTGGAAAACGAAATCTATCCTTCGGGCAGTGCAAACGAATTGCTCTGGCGCTGGATACCAGCATGGATTATCTGGCCGGTTTGACAGACCACCCCAAGCCCTATCCCAGAGCAACACAAAAATAGAAGGATGTCCTGTGGCCTTGCCGCAGGACGTTTTTCAACCACACATATTTCCCATGCCTGTCCCATATCCTGTTAGGGTAAGGAGGCGGTAATATGGTCAGAGAGGACGGTCACGCGGGCGGCGGGGCGCGGCAGATTGTCAGCGCGGCGCTGCTTTTGGCGGCGGCGCTGTTTATACTCCCGGCCCTGGTGGTCCGGGGGGAGCCGGCCTACCGGCGGGAGGAGGTGGTTCAGCAGCCCAACGGGGAGCTGGCCCCCTCCGCCGAGCCCTCGGTGCAGACCGGGGCCCGGGACAAGGGCCGGACGGTGCGCCTCCAGACCAAGGAGGGCCCTGTTGTGGAGCTGACCATGGCGGACTACCTGTGGGGGGTGGTGGCGGCGGAGATGCCCGCCACCTTCGAGGAAGAGGCCTTAAAGGCCCAGGCCTGCGCCGCCCGGACCTACACCGCCGTTCTGCAGAACAGCGCCAAGCACCCGGAGGCCGACATCTGCGGCGACAGCACCTGCTGTCAGGCCTATATTGCCCGCTCCGCCGCCGAGGCCCGCTGGGGCCTGAATGCCCAGGAATATGGAGAGAAAATCGACCGGGCGGTGGCCCAGACCGACGGCTTGGGGATTTTATATGAGGGCAAGCCCATCCAGGCCCTGTTCTTCTCCTCCGCCGCCGGCAGGACGGTGGACGCGGTGGAGGTCTGGGGCAATCCGGTGGCCTATCTGAAAAGCGTGGACAGCCCCGAGGGGGAGGAGGTGCCCAACTACCGCACCCAGATTACCCTCTCCGCCGAGGAGGTGAAGGCCCTCACCCTGGAGGCCTATCCGGGGGCCGACCTGTCCGGTGATCCGGCCAGCTGGTTCGGACAGGCCAGCCGGAACGAGGGGGGCGGGGTCATCTCTGTCCCTCTGGGGGGCGTCACCCTAACGGGAAAGCAGGTGCGCGCGCTGTTCTCCCTGCGGTCTGCCTGCTTCACCGTGGCCTGGGACGGGGAGCGATTCACCTTCGACGTCACCGGCTACGGCCACGGGGTGGGCATGAGCCAGTACGGGGCCAACGCCATGGCCAAAAACGGCAGCTCCTTCCGGGACATCCTCACCTGGTACTACACCGGGGCGGAGGTGGGGGAGTTGTGGTAAACGTGCGTCCTCTCAGGCTCCCTCTGTGAGGGAGCTGGCACCGCCGCAGGCGGTGGCTGAGGGAGTAAAACAGCGTCTCTCCATCAAAAACTCCCCCCGTCACGGCTATGCCGTGCCACCCCCCTCCCAGAGGGGGGCTTTTTTGACGTCTCGGACGGGGGCTTTTCCCCGTCTCTTTTCTATTTTGGAAAAATTTTTCAAAAAACCCTCCATTTCAAATGTGAATAAATCTTGACAGAAAAGCGGTTGGCCTTTACAATGTAGAAGGACAAATATTGAAAAACCTGTGGGGATGTTTTTCAGTTGCCGCAGGGGAGGGATTCATTGCCTGCCCGCCCCCTTGCGGCCTTTTACTGCAAGCCCGGGCCGGACTTCCGGCGGCGGGCGCCGCGGCGGTCCGCCGCGGATACGAAAAATTCTGGAGGTGTAACAAGACCCAATGAACCCAATTATCGCAGTCATCGGCATGGCCGCCGCGCTGATCGTGGGCGCTCTGGGCGGCGCGGTCTTTGGCTGGAACCGCCGCAAGGCCACCGCCGAGCGTGAGATCAAATCCGCCGAGGACGAAGCCACCCGCATTGTCAACGAGGCCTATAAGAGCGCCGAGAGCAAAAAGCGCGAGGCTTTGTTAGAGGCCAAAGAGGAGATCCTCAAGGCCAAGAACGAGCATGAGAAAGAAGTCAAAGACCGCCGCTCCGAGCTCCAGCGCCAGGAGAACCGCCTTCAGCAGAAGGAGGAGAACCTGGACCGCAAGATGGAGAACATCGAGCGCAAGGAGGAACAGCTGTCCTCCAAGCTGGCCAAGCTGGACGCCACCCAGGCCGAGGCCGAGTCCCTGAAGCAGAAGCAGGTGGACGAGCTGGAGCGCATTTCCGGCTTCACCGCCGAGGAAGCGAAGAACTACCTCCTCTCCCAGCTGGAGGAGGACGTCACCCACGAGTCGGCCATGAAGATCAAGGAGATCGAGACCCGGTTCAAGGAGGAAGCGGACACCAAGGCCCGCGAAATCATCTCCCTGGCCATCCAGCGCTGCGCCGCCGACCACGTGTCGGAAGCCACCGTATCCGTCGTCCCCCTGCCCAACGACGACATGAAGGGCCGGATCATCGGCCGTGAGGGCCGGAACATCCGCACCCTGGAGACACTAACCGGCGTGGACCTGATCATCGACGACACCCCCGAAGCCATCACCGTCTCCTGCTTCGACCCGGTGCGCCGTGAGATCGCCCGGCTGGCCCTGGAGAAGCTGATTCTGGACGGCCGCATCCACCCCGCCCGCATTGAGGAGATGGTGGAGAAGGCCAAGCGCGAGGTGGACATGGTCATCAAGTCAGAGGGCGAGCGGGCCATCTTCGAGACGAACGTCCACGGCCTGCACCCCGAGCTGGTCAAGCTGCTGGGCCGGATGCGCTACCGCACCAGCTACGGCCAGAACGTGCTCAACCACTCCATCGAGGTGTCCCACGTGGCCGGGCTGCTGGCCGCCGAGATTGGCGCCAACGTCACCGAAGCCAAGCGGGCCGGCCTGCTCCACGACCTGGGCAAGTCCATTGACCACGAGGTGGAGGGCTCCCACGTGCAGATCGGTGTGGAGCTGGCCCGAAAGTACCGGGAGGGCGAGAACATCATCCATGCCATCCACGCCCACCACAACGACGTGGAGCCCAGAACGGTGGTGGCCTGCCTGGTCCAGGCGGCCGACGCCATCTCCGCCGCCCGCCCCGGCGCCCGGCGCGAGAATCTGGAGAACTATATCAAGCGGCTGGAGGCTCTGGAGGAGATCACCTCCTCCTTCAACGGGGTGGAGAAGTCCTTCGCCATCCAGGCCGGCCGCGAGGTGCGCATCATGATCAACCCCGAGGTGGTCAGCGAGGACCAGATGATCCTCCTCGCCCGGGAGATCGCCAAGAAGATTGAGGACGAGCTGGAGTATCCCGGCCAGATCAAGGTCCATCTCCTGCGGGAGACGAAGGCCATTGAATACGCGAAATAGAGAGAGGACCCGGGACGCCCCCCAAGCGTCCCGGGATTTTATGTATGAAAAGAAAAATCCCGCCCTCCGGCCAAAGGGCACAGAGGGCGGACAATAGCTTTAATCTGTCACGTAGGGCAGCAGGGCGACCTGGCGGGCCCGCTTGATGGCCTCAGTCAGCTGGCGCTGATGCATGGCGCAGGTGCCGGTGGTGCGGCGGGGCAGGATCTTAGCCCGCTCGGATGTGAACCGGCGCAGCTTGGCGGCGTCCTTGTAGTCAATCAGCTCCACCTTATCCGCGCAGAAGGCGCAGACCTTGCGGCGCTTGCGGCCGCGGGGCGCTCTGTTATCACGTTCCATAGCCATGGGATAACCTCCTTTTTACGACCTTATGTGGTCAGAGTCAAAACGGCAGGTCGCCGTCGTCAGTAGAAAGCTCAGCGAACTGGTCTCCGTCCGCCGGGGGGGCCCCGTAGCCGCCCAGAGAGTCGGCCGCCGGGGAGGGGGCGGGATAGCCGCCGCCCTGGCGGTAGCCGGTGGAGTAGCTTCCTCCCCCTTCACCGTCCCGCTTGGAGTCGCCAAAGTAGATGTTCTCGGCAATCACTTCGGCGGAGCGGCGCTTGCCGCCCTCTTTGTCGGTCCAGTCCCGAATTTGAAGCCGGCCCTCCACCACCGCCATGCGGCCCTTGGCGAAATAGCGGGTGACAAACTCGGCGGTCTGCCGCCAGGCCACCACATCAATAAAGTCGGTGGCCCGCTCGCCGGTGGATTTGTCCTTGAAGTCCCGGTCTACCGCCAGGGAGAAGGACGCCACCGGAGTGCCGGTCTGGGTGCGCCGCAGCTCGGGGTCACGGGTAAGGCGGCCCATAATAAAAATCTTGTTCAGCACGGCCGCTCCCCCTTACTCGTCCTTGCAGACAATCATGGAGCGCATCACGCCGTCGGTGATCCGGAAAATACGGTCCAGCTCAGCGGGGACGGCGGCGGCGGCGGTGAAGGTCATCAGCACGTAGTAGCCCTCCATCAGGTCGTTGATGGGATAGGCCAGCCGGCGCTTGCCCCACTCGTTGACCTCAGACACTGTGCCGTTGGCCTCTGCCACGCTCTTAAACCGCTCCACCAGAGCGGCGGTCTGCTCCTCAGTCAGGTCGGGCTTGAGGATATACAGAGCCTCATAGTTCGCGTTAACTTTTGCCATGTTTTTGCACCTCCTTATGGACATATGGCCCCCGGGCAGGCCGGGGGCAAGGATAAGCCTGCCCTCCTCGGAAGACAGGCTTATTTATTATATCGGATATTTCAGAAAAGTCAAGGAAAAATCGAGAAAATACCGAAGAAAAATACTCAGGCGCCCATTGGGGGATTTTACGCGGGGAGCCGCTCACTTGGCCGACGCCACAATGATTCGGACGCGCCCGCCGGCGGAACAGCCCAAATCGTCATACCAGCCGGTGAGCTTGTAGTCCTCGCCGTTCACCTGGGACAGGCTGGTCAGGTAGCAGCCCCCGCCGTCCCGGAGGAGCACCTGGACGTTTTCCGCCAGTGGATACTCCCGTCCCCCGCCCATGGCGCTGAGGGGGGACAGGCTGTCCAGATCGACCGAAGCCAGCTGCCGGATGCCCTTCAAAGCGCCTTTCTCATAGGCGAGCATGGCCCCGCCCCCTTTTATGGCGTATTTCGCCCCGCCGTTGATGTGCTGGACCTGGCCGTCCTGGATGTAGGTGTAGTTGACGGAGATGTTCATTTCGGTGGAGTTGTCCTCGATGCCGCTGACATAGACGTAGGTCTGTGTGTCGCCGGTAACCTCATGGAGCACCATGCGGTCGATCTCCCCGCTGGCGTTCAGGGTGTAGTACCGCACGTCGTCCCCGGAGAGCTTCACGCCCGCCAGCCGGGAGGGGTAGATCCGGGCGCAGCCGCCGCCGCTGTCGGTGTCCAGAATCTGCGCCCCGGCGGCGAAGGTGTAGCCGGCGAAGGTGGTTCCGTCCTTGCTTACGGCCCCCTCCAGCCGCTTGGTGGACAGCCCCCGCAGGGCCGTCCCGGACTGGGTGGTGGAGACGGTGACCAGCCTTCCGGCGTCCAGGGCCGTCCCGCTGTGGTAGAAGGTGCGCACCACGCCGTCGGTGCAGGCCACCTGGGTGGCCGCCTGGGCGGAAGCGGTGGCGGAGCTGGTGGTGGAGGAGGTGGACGCGGCTTTGGCGCTGGACACCACCGAGCCGTAGTAGACGGACTCGTTCTCCTGGGCGTCGATGGCCTGGACCACCTCGCCGTTCATGCCCAGCAGAAGGGTGACCATATCCCCCTCCTGAAAGCTGCCCTGGCTGGAGAGCTGATACGCGGCCTCAGAGGTGCCGAGCTGGTAGCTTACCCCGGCCACCGTGGCGGCGGTGGGGGCGGTCTTGCTGGGGGACAGCCCCGTGAGGGTGCCCGTCACCCGGTCGTGGCAGACCCAAACTGTGGACATATTGGCGTTGTAGTAGTACACATCGTACTTCTGCACCGCGTTCAAAGAGGACTCCGCCCCATTATAGTACACGGTGCCGGGGGTGAAGGGCAGGGACAGGGCGCCGCCCTCCGCCACGAAGGGCCCCTTGGTGTCAGCGGCCACCAGGGCGGAGTAGTCCACCTGGCCGTTGGTGATGGTATAGCCCAGCGTGGCCCCGTACACCGCCCCGGCGCTGGTCTGGGCGGTGAGGAGGTTGTAAAACAGCTCCACGCAGTCCTGCCGGGTCAGCCCGCCCCCCTGCTTGGCGGACACGCCGTCCAGCAGGCCGAGGGAGCTGGCCTTGGACAGCTGGGCGGCGGGGTAGGCCCCCTTCAGGGCGGAGGGGTCATAGCCCAGCACCCTCAGCAGGGCGGCGCAGCCCTCCTCCAGGGTGGCGGTTTGGTCGGGCCGGAAGGTGCCGTCCATATAGCCGCTCATCCAGCCCTGCTCGATGGCGGTGCGGACATAGCCGCTGGCCCAATGGCTCCCTTTCAGGTCCTTGAAGAGGGAGCTGCCATAGCCCTCCGCCCCATCCTTATAGGGGGAGGCGGCTGTCAGCATTTGGGCGAACTGGGCCCGGCTGACCGGGCTGGACAGGCTGTCGCCAGCGGTGAAGATGCCCAGGGCCTGGAGCGCCTCCTGTTTGGCGCTGGAGCCGGCGGCCCGCGCCCCGACGCACAGGGAGAGGGTCATGCAGAGGGCGAGTGCGGCGGAGATGAAGTGTTTTGTTTTCATAATGCAGGTTCCTTTCTGGTCATATGCCCCCCTTGTCAAAGGGGGGTGCCCCCGCAGGGGGCGGGGGGATTCCGCTGATAGACACAGCTCGATATAGTGGAATCCCCCAGTCACCGCCTACGGCGGTGCCAGCCCCCTTTAACAAGGGGGCCTTTGTATCATCAATCGTAATGCAGTGCGTCGATGGGGTTGAGCCGCGCCGCCTTTTTGGCGGGGAGGTAGCCGAAGAGCACCCCGATGCCCGCCGAGATGCCGAAGGCCATCAGGACGGCGAAG
>JAAWNI010000077.1 GCA_022798855.1 Lawsonibacter sp.
CTGGTGGACGGCCGGGAGGTGGCCATCAACTCCCCGGAGGACGCCAAGCGGCTGGGCATCGGCATGGTCCATCAGCACTTCAAGCTGGTGGACGTCTTCTCCGCCGCCGACAACATCTGGCTGGGGGACGACAAGTCGGGCGCGGTGCTGAAAAAGGAGCGGTATGAGGTCATCGGCGGCATGGCGAAGAAATTCGGCTTTGACATCGACCCCCGGAAAAAGGTGTACAACATGGCCGTCTCCGAGAAGCAGACCCTGGAGATCGTCAAGGTGCTGTACTACGGGGCCAGGATCATCATCCTGGACGAGCCCACCGCCGTGCTCACCGTGCAGGAGACGGCCCGGCTCTTCGACGTGCTGCGCCGGATGAAGGCCGAGGGCCACGCCATCATCATCATCACCCACAAGCTCAACGAGGTGCTGGAGATTTCCGACCGGGTGGCCATCCTCCGCAAGGGGGAGTACATTACCACCGTGGACACCGCCGCCACCAACGAGCAGGCCCTCACCGAATACATGGTGGGACGGAAGGTGGAGCTGAACATCCAGCGGCCGGTGGTGGAGAAGACCCGGCCCCTCCTGGAAATCCGGGACCTGTCCATCAAAAGCGACGAGGGCGCCACCGCCATCGACCATGTGAGCTTCTACATCCGGGGGGGCGAAATCTTGGGGGTGGCCGGCATCGCCGGCTGCGGCCAGAAGGAGCTGTGCGAGGCCATCGCCGGCCTGCGGCCCATCGAGGGCGGCATGATGATCCACAAGGGGGACAACATCGTGGGCCTGCCCCCCAAGGCCATCCTGGAGAAGGGAATCTCCATGTCCTTCATCCCAGAGGACCGGCTGGGCATGGGCCTGGCCCCCTCCATGTCCATCACGGACAACATGCTGCTGAAAAAATACGACCAGTCCAAGGGGCCCTTTGTGGACCGGAAGACCGGCCGGGCGGAGGCCAGGCAGGTGGTGGCCGACCTGGAGATTGCCACCCCCTCCACTGAAACGCCGGTGCGCCGGCTGTCCGGCGGCAACGTGCAGAAGGTGCTGCTGGGCCGGGAGATCAAGGCGGGGCCAAACGTCATCGTCACCGCCTACCCCGTCCGGGGGCTGGACATCAACTCCTCCTACGCCATCTACGACATCCTGAACACCCAGAAAAAGGACGGGGTGGGCATCCTCTTCGTGGGGGAGGACCTGGACGTGATGATAGACCTGTGCGACAAGATCATGGTGCTGTGCCACGGGAAGGTGATGGGGGTGGTCCATGCCCACAAGACCTCTAAAGAGGAGCTGGGCCTGATGATGACCGGGGCCCTGGACCTGAGCGGCAAGCACGAGGACAAGCCCGCCGGCATCGCCCGGGACAGCCGGATCGAGGAGAACCAGGAGGTGGAGGAATGAAGAACCGTCAACCCCTTTTCCACGTGGTGAAGCGGGAGAATACCGGGCCGGGGCTCCAGATGCTCACCTATGTGGCGGCGGCGGCCCTGGCCCTGGCCATCGGCGCGGTGCTGCTGGCGGCCCAGGGGGTGGAGCCGGGCACCTTCTATAAGCAAATGCTCACCATGGGCATCCCCGGCAGCCGCTACCCCTGGCGGGCGGTGGAGAACTTTATCAAGCTCTTCGTCCCCCTGCTCATCGTGTCCCTGGCCCTGTCGCTGGCCTTTAAAATGCGCTTCTGGAACATCGGCGGCGAGGGGCAGTTCATCATGGGGGCCTTCTGGGCGGGCTTCGCCGCCATGAAGCTGGGGGGGGCGCTGCCCCAGCCCGCCATGGCGGCCGTTATGGCCCTCTGCGGGGCCCTGGGCGGCGGGCTGTACGGGGTATTCGTGGCGGCGCTGAAGGTGCGCTTCGGCACCAACGAGACGCTGCTCACCCTGATGCTCAATTACATTGCCCTGTACTTCCTCCAGTTCTTCGCGGAGACAAAGGCGGGGTGGAACTTCTTCCTGGACCCGGAGTCCGCCCGGCCCAAGTTCGCCAAGTTCCCGGCCAGCGCCCAGATGGCCGCCATACCCCTGGGGCCCTTCAACCTGAACCTGTCCCTGGTGGCGGCGCTGGCCCTGTGCGGGCTGATCTTCGTCTATCTGAACTACACCAAGCGGGGCTATGAGATCGCCGTGGTGGGGGACAGCCCCAACACCGCCCGGTACGCCGGGATGAAGGTGGGCTGGGTGGTGGTCCGGACCATCTTCCTGTCCGCCGCCCTCATCGGCATGGCGGGGGCCTTCCACGTGTCCTCGGCGGGGGTGATGTCCGCCTCGCCCACCAACGACGTGGGCTGGACGGGCATCGTGGTGGCGTGGCTGGCCAAGCTGAACACCCTGGGGATCCTGGCGGCTTCCCTGCTGATCACCGTCTTGCAGTTCGGCTGTCAGACGGCCAGCGCCGCCTACCCCTCCATCGACGCCAACTTCGCGAACCTTCTCCAGGGCATCATCCTGTTTATCGTGCTGGCGGCGGACTTCTTCACCCGCTTCCGGCTGGCGCCCCGGAACAGAAAGGAGGCGGCCGCGTGAACGACCCGATCAATGTTTTGACCCTTTTCCTTTTCAACATCGTCCTGGTGAACATCCCCCTCCTCTACGGCACCGTGGGGGAGATCGTGGTGGAGAAGGCCGGCAGCCTGAACCTGGGCGTGGAGGGCACCATGGCCGTGGGGGCCATCTTCGGCTATCTGGCCGGAAGCGCCGCCAACAGCCTGGCGGTGGGGCTGGCGGCGTCCTTCCTGGCGGCGGGGCTGTGCGGGCTGCTTTTCGCCCTGCTCACCGTCACCCTCCAGGCCAACCAGAACGTCACCGGCCTGACCATCACCACCTTCGGCCTGGGGCTGTATTTCTTCGTGGGCAAGGGCATGGGGGAGCGCTGGCCCGCCATGTCCGGGGCTTCCGCCCTGGTGGAGGGCTTCGCCCCGGTGGAGCTCCCCCTGCTGTCCAAACTCCCCGTGGCGGGCAAGGCCCTGTTTTCCCAAAACCCCCTGGTCTACCTGGGGGCTGCCATAGCCGTCCTGGTGTGGTGGTACCTCGGCTTTACCAAGACCGGCCTGCGCCTGCGGGCCGTGGGGGAGAACCCGGCCGCCGCCGACTCGGTGGGGGTGAATATCCTGCTGTATAAATACGTCCACCTCATCGCCGGCTCGGGCATCATGGGCCTGGGCGGGTTCTATATGGCCCTGAATATGAACGGCTCCTTCGAGGGCTCCAACTGCTGGATCAATGGCTACGGCTGGATCGCCATCGCCCTGGTGATCTTCGCCAACTGGAACCCGGTGCTGGCGGTTTTGGGCACTTTGGTGTTCGGCTTCTTCAATACCCTCCAGATATACTCCGGCGCCCTGGCCGGGGCCTTCCCCGGAGGCCTGGGCTGGCTCAACGCCGTCCCCGCCCAGCTGTTCAAGGCCCTGCCCTTTATCATCACCGCCGTGGTGCTGGTGGCTTCCTCCGTCCGGAAGAAGGAGGGCTCCGGCCAGCCGGCGGCCCTGGGGCTGAACTATTTTAGAGAAGAACGGTAAAATACAGGAGCGGCCCGAAAACCGGACCGCTCCTGAGATAATTTATCCATATATAGTTACTCTTAGCTTACTTAAAACATCAGATGCCGGTGAGAAATACATATATCGTTTACTAGGATCGAATTTATTGACTACTCCGCCACCTACAATTCCGGCAACATATCTTGAGGATGTGGTACCGCCGCTAGCTACAATCCCCCCACTATCACCTTCATCAGCGTAACAATTCGCTAAAACTACAGAAGTAAGCTTGACTGTACTATTTGGAGCTGAGGATAAATCAACAGAAGGATCACAAACTGTTCCTCGTGTTCCACCTGTTATTACTCCCTTTTTAAATACTTCCATTCCCTCCATTATCTCTATTGTCTCAGGCTTCAAATAAAAATCCCATCCGTATACATATGTTATAGGAGCAAAACGAGTATCAGCCCGCTGAACAAAAGAGGCATCCACAGACCCACTATAACAGGTATTCGTTACAAAACCAAAGTATGGATTATCGCTATCTTTGGGTTCATTTGGGTTATCTGAAGTTTTTACTCCATATGCTTTATCGCCATAGAGAAGAGAGCCATGATTAGCTGTTACAACTCTAAGGTTACCAAAATAGTCTTTTGCCCCAAAACCTACACTCCATTCAGAACCATGTATTAGAATAGGTCCTCCTGGCTCCATGAATGTTCCATTTACAATATGTGGCTGTGGGGGATTGTTCTGTTGGTCCGCCTCTAAAGCACTCGGGTCTAGGAAGCCGTGATGGAATCCAAGGAGGAAACGAAGTTTGCATGGGCGGTCAGAATGACTGGCGTAAACCTTTTTAATGGTATTGCATGTAGCAGAGTCTTCTGAGGAAAGATAAATATTCAAAGAATTTTTTTCAATAGAAATTCCGATTCCAGTAAAGGACTCTGTAACTGTTTCGCCGAACGCGCCGGAACACAGCAGTTGTCCCATTACTTCCTTTTCATCAAGAAGTTTCTGATAGGAATCCTGTACAAGTGTAAATCGGACATAATCTAAATCAATCAGACTTTCAAAATAATCTATAACTTCCTGGTCAAGAGAAGTGACCGCAATGACAAGGTATTTATTGTCGTCTTCATAACAGCCGCCGTAAAAAGAGGGATAATTTGCTTCCTCACTGCTGGAATAAGGTACGCCTTCACGCCATACGTCTAATAAATGGTCGTATTTTTCTGAACCAAGATTTGAAATGTACTCCAGATCTTCGCCTGAGACAGCAGGGGTTTCGGAACCCTGGTCGTTGATGCTGTACGCAAAAGCGTATACCATATAGGACATGATTACTGCGATTGTGAGAGAGAACGATATAATCCGACGAAATTTAATCATGTGATACTCCTTTCTATTCTGTAGTTGAATACTTCACGGTTAGGAACCTAAGTCTCTGCACTATTGCACATTATTACAAAAACACAATTTTAAAATTTTGTCAAGTTAAACAAAGGGGAGCGGCCTTAGCGCGGCGCCAGCATCGAGCAGGCCCTGCTCATCTCCCTGAAAATGTTCGAGACGTTGAAGTAAAAGAATCCCCCAGCCACGCCTGCGGCGCTGCCGCCCCCCTCCCAGGGGGGCTTTTTTGATCCACCCCTTCCTTACACGGCGTACCGGCCGGTGTTTCCGGCGGCTTTTCAAATTGAACTGGAAACCTTCTCCATGATTCTTGCCTTTTCTGTCTGGTTATGTTACAATCATATTATCCGTCCGGGATTTACCCACATCCTGTTGATTGCCAAACAAAATTTAACCAGCACGTCCGCAGGTTTCTAACAGACACCCCCAGAGAGGCGGCCGCTCTCTGGGGGGCTTTATCTATCCCAAAAGGGAGGCGGCGGTGTCATGGCCCCAAAAATTGTAGTAATCACCGGCCCCACGGCCTCGGGGAAGACCTGGCTGGCGGTGGAGCTGGCCAAGCGGTACAACGGCGAGGTGGTGTCCGCCGACTCCATGCAGGTATACCGCCGCATGGACATCGGCACGGCCAAGCCTACAGAGGAAGAGAAGCAGGGCGTCCCCCACCACATGCTGGACGTGGCCGATCCGGAGGAGGACTTCTCGGTAGCCCGGTACGTGGACATGGCGGCGGGCTGTGTAGACGGCATCCTGGCCCGGGGCAGGCTGCCCATTCTGGCGGGGGGGACGGGGCTCTATGTGGACTCACTCCTCTCCGGCCGCGCTTTCGCCGCCTTTGACAAGGAAAGCCCCTTGCGGGGGGAATTGGAGGAGCGCTATGCCCGCGAGGGCGGCCAGGCCCTTTTGGACCAGCTGTCCCAGGCGGACCCGGAGTCCGCCGCCCGGCTCCACCCCAACGACGGCAAGCGGATCATCCGGGCCTTAGAGGTCTGGCTGGCCACCGGCAAAACCATCAGCCAGCACAACCGGGAGAGCCTGGCCCTCCCGCCCCGGTACGGCGCCCTCACCCTGACCCTGGGCTTCCAGCGGCGGGAGGACATGTGGGAGCGCATCAACCGCCGGGTGGACCGGATGATGGCGGCGGGGCTGGCGGAGGAGGTGCGGTCCCTGCTGGACAGCGGCGTCCCCCGCCGGAGCACGGCCATGCAGGCCATCGGCTACAAGGAGCTGGCGGCGGCCCTTCTGGAGGGCGGGGATGTCCAGGCGGCGGCGGAGGAGGTCAAGCTGCGTTCCCGGCAGTACGCCAAGCGCCAGCGCACCTGGTTCCGGCGGAATCAGGGGGCCAAAACGCTCCTGTGGGGGGCTGAGCCAAATTTTGCGGACGTGCTACAGCGTTCGACAGCATATCTGGAAGAAAATGGTATATGATAGTGGCACTCAGGCGGGACAAACTCCGCCGTAAAGAAAAAGGAGTGCTACATATCATGACAACCACAAAAACCAACAACCTCCAGGACATTTTCCTCACCCAGGCCCGGCGGGAGCGCCGCCAGGTCACCATGTTTCTGATGAACGGCTTCCAAATGCGGGGCTTCATCACCGGCTTCGACGCCTTCACCGTGATCCTCACCAGCGACGGAAAACAGCAGGTGGTCTACAAACACGCCATCTCCACCATTGTCCCGGAGCGCCCCGTGCCCCTGAACGAGCCCGGGGAGGAATAGATGCAGCCCGCCTTCCGTCAAGCGGGCCCGGGCACAAACGCATTAAGAAGCTGTACCAATAGCCTCAGCACATAGCTTTGCGGCCAAAATTGCTGTTGGCTGCGTTAAAAAAGTTTGAAATACATCCAGTATTCCCGCACTTTTTTGCCTTGCCAACCACGATTTTGTCTCGCAAATCTGCGTACCTCGGCTAATAGTACAGCTTCTAAGAAAGAGAGCACCCAATGAAGCAAGGAAATTCCCTGATCACCTTTGTCATACTGGCCCTGGCGGCGGTCGTCTCCATCTATCTGGGCACCTACGCCTTCAACTCCCTGGAGGAGCCCTACCAGACCACCCTGGTCTACCCCTGCACCGTCAGCGACAGCGTCCTGGCGGAGGGCCTGGCGGCCCGTGAAGCCCTGGTGCTCACCGCCCCCGCCGGCATCCTGGAGGTCACCCGGGCCGAGGGGGAGAAGGTGGGCAAGGGCCAGCAGATCGCCCTTGTCTACCGCGACAGCCAGGCCCAGGCGGACCAGGCCGTCATCGCGGAGCTGCAAATGGAGATCGAGCTGCTGGAATACGCCATCGCCCAGGGGGGCAATCTGGAGTCCGCCGCCCGGCTGGACGAGGACGTCCTCCAGGCGCTGGTGGCCCTGCGCTCCTCATACGCCCAGGGCAGCTACAACCAGCTCCGGGACCAGGTGCTGGCCGTAAAGAGCAGCGTGCTCAAGCGGGGCTACACCTACGGCGAGGGGGTGTCCTCCGCCACCCTCTCCACCCGGCTGAGCCAGCTCACCCAGGACCTGAGCGTCCTCACCCGCCAGTCCGCCCAGGCCACCACCCGGGTGGCCGCGCCGGTGGCCGGGATATTCTCCAACCTGGTGGACGGCTACGAGTCCCTGCTGACCCCCGACAGCCTGTTCCAGCTCACCCCCTCCTCCCTCCGGGAGCTGATGGACCGGCCCGCCGGCGAGGACCCCACCGCCATGGGCAAGCTGCTCACCTCCAACAAGTGGTACTTTGCCGCCAACCTGCCCACCGGGGCGTCGGAGCGGCTGGAGGAGGGCGGTGGCGCCACCCTGCACTTCTCCGGCGAGCTGAACCGGGACGTGGAGATGGAGGTGGAGCAAATCGGCCCCACCGAGGGGGACAAGACCCTGGTGATTTTCTCCACCAACCGCTATCTGACCTCCGCCACCCTGCTGCGCAGCCAGACCGCCGAGCTGATCTTCACCCGCTGGTCCGGCCTGCGCGTCCCCAAAGAAGCCCTCCGCCTGGTGGAGGAGGAGCTGGAGGACCCGGAGACCGGCGAAACGGTCCAGCGCTCCCGGCTGGGGGTCTACGCCCTGGTGAACGGCCTTACCGAATTTCATGAGCTGACCATCGTCACCGAGGAGTCCGACTACTATGTGGTCCGCCCGGTGGGGACCGGCCAGGCAATCCTCCGGCCGGGCGACGAGGTCATCACCCATGGCACCGGACTGCAGGACGGGCTGCTTCTGGCGGGATGACCGCGCCCCGCGAATTACAATAGAGAGAAGGATGATTATGGATCTGTCCCAAAACGTAAAGGCTGTGCGGGAGCGGATTGCCGCCGCCGCCGCCGCCGCTGGGCGGCGCCCGGAGGAGGTCGCCCTGTGCGCCGCCACCAAGACGCAGGCCAACGAGTCGATTCGGGCGGCCATCGCCGCCGGTATACAGGTGTGCGGCGAGAACCGGGTCCAGGAGCTGTCCGCCCACCTGGAGTCCAACGCCTACGTGGGGGCGCGGGTCCACTTCATCGGCCGCCTCCAGACCAACAAGGTCCGGCAGGTGGTGGGCCGGGTGGACCTGATCCAATCGGTGGACTCCCCGCGCCTGCTCCAGGCCGTCGAAGCCCAGGCCGGAAAGCTGGGGGTGGTCCAGGACATCCTTCTGGAGGTCAACATCGCCGGGGAGGAGAGCAAGGGGGGCTGTGCCCCGGCGGACCTGCCCTGGCTGGCGGAGGAAGCCCAAAAGGCCGCCCACATCCGGCTGCGGGGTTTGATGGCAATCCCGCCAATTTCAACGGTTCCCGGCGCTAACAGAAAATATTTTTCAGAAATTAGGAATCTTTTTGTTGACATAATGAAGAAAATGTCCGATAATCAAAGTGTTATAGACTGTCTATCTATGGGCATGAGCGCCGATTTTGAGGACGCTATCGCAGAGGGCGCAACCCTGGTCCGGGTTGGCACAGCCCTTTTCGGCCCCCGTCCCCCCATGGGTACTCCCCGCTGACGGACATCCGCCCTATTTTTTACTGTTTATAGAAAAGAGGATAGCTTATGGGAATCTTTGACGAGTTCAAACGGCTGGCTCATCCCTACGAGGACGAAGAGGAAGACGACTATGATGATTTCGACATATCCCCCCGCCCTGTAGAGCGCCGGGAGCGGGACCGGATGGACCGTCCGGCCCGGAGCAGCGACACCGGCTACAACACCGCCCCCCTGGACGATGAGCGCCGGGGCAACAAGGTGGTCAACATCCGGGCGGCCACCCAGCTCCAGGTGGTGCTGGTAAAGCCGGAGCGCTTTGAGGACGCCTCCTCCATCGCCGACCACCTGCGGGAGAAGCGCACCGTCGTTTTAAACCTGGAGTCCACCAACAAGGAGATCGCCCGCCGCCTGCTGGACTTCCTGGCCGGCGTGTCCTACGCCAACGAGGGCAAAATCAAGCGGGTGGCCATCTCCACCTACATCATCACCCCCTACAACGTGGACATCCTGGGCGACCTGATCGACGAGCTGGAGAACAACGGGCTGTATTTTTAAGGGGCGGTGCCCCGGTCCGCAGCGCGCGCTTCGGCTGATGGCACAGGCTCTTAGAACCTGTATTCACAATCTCAAACGACCGTCTGGACGGGCCTTTAGCCGCCTTGCGGCGTTAAAAAATCTTGAAATCCACAAAGGATTCCTGTG
>JAAWNI010000078.1 GCA_022798855.1 Lawsonibacter sp.
AAAATCGCAGGAATACTTTGTGTATTTCAAGATTTTTTAACGCAGTCAGCGGCAATTTTGGCCGCAAAGATTTGTGTTGAGGCTATTGGTACAGCTTCTAAAGGACAGAAATTTTATGAAATCTTAATCCTTCCTTTAAACCGTTTTAGGGTTTGCAAGTTATGATTATGGTGGAGAAAGAAAGGAGCGCGGTTTTATGTCAGAACGCACCATCTACATTCTACTTACCCGGTCGGGGACCTGGTTTTCCCGGCTGATCCACTTTGCCACCCGGGACAGCTACACCCACGCGTCCATCGGCCTGGACGGGCCCCGGGGGCCGTTTTACAGCTTTGCCCGGAAATACCGGTACTTCGCGCTGCCCGCCGGGCTGGTGGAGGAGCGCATTACGGTGCACCGCCGGACGGTCCCCTGCTGCCTGTATGAGCTGAAGGTGAGCGATGAGACTTACCTCCTCCTGCGGCAGCGGCTGCGCTCCATGTACGCCCAGCGGGAGGAGTACCACTACAGCGTGCTGGGGGCCTTTGCCTGCTACTTCAACCTGTCCCTCCAGCGGCGGCACCACTACTTCTGCTCCCAGTTTGTGGCCGGCCTTCTGGAGGACTGCGGGGCGGTGGAGCTGCCCAAGCCGCCCACCCTGCTGCGCCCGGCCGACCTGTGCCAGCTGGAGCGCCTGCGCCCCGTCCACACGGGCCTGCTGGCGGATATCCTGGCCCGGCCGGCGGCCTGAAAAATTTTTCCTGATTTTTAAAATTAGGGGTTGACTTTACGCTCAGTTCTGCTATAATACCATTTGTCGCTGCGAGTGTAGCTCATCTGGTAGAGCGCCACCTTGCCAAGGTGGAGGTAGCGAGTTCGAGTCTCGTCACTCGCTCCAGGATACAGGCCTGACTTTTCAGACTATGAAAGGTCAGGCCTTTTTTATTTTTTGCTTTATGGCTGATTCGGAGAAAAATGAAGTATATTTTCAACTTTGGTTCCATTTTTCGTCTGGAATGGCCCCTTTCATTTTGGATTTCGCGCTGGATATCCAGGCGCGCCGCCCTTGCCCTCTATTGACACTAAAAGGGATGGAATAGTATAATAAGTATGAGCACCGTTTGGGCGTTTTGACATGTTTCAAACAAGCCCTGGCGGCAGACAGATCCACTTTGTGGACGCAGCAGGTATTTTCTTCTTTGGATGCTCTCCCGGAGCATGGGAATGGAGAATGTCAATGAAAGAAACGCCAGAAAGACAGGAAAAACGGAAAGGGTTGCCCCTGCTCTTTTCTATTATAATCATTTTTTGCATTTTTGGGGCCATCGTGTTCTCCGTGTCGCGGAGGCTGTCCAGCGAGATGTCCCAGGCCGCCATCCAGAACCTGAGCGAGAGCCTGGATCTGCTCCAAAGCACCATCGAGGCAATCCTGCACAACGAGGCGGAGTTCCAAAAGCTGATCGCCCAGGAAATCGCCCGGGTGGAGGACCCGGAGGACTATATCCGTGCCTTTGAGAGAAACCAGACCATGGCGAAGCTGTCGCTCATCCCCTCCGGGAGCGCGGAGGGCGTCTCCAACACCGGGGAGCGGTTCACAGAGGAGGGGCTGGACTTTTCCGCGGGCGGGACGGTGATGGGCCTGCCGGTTTCCCGGTCCTATGTGAACTATATGGGGACATGGTCCTATACCATGAAGTGTCCGGTGGAGCGGGACGGGCAGGTGGTTGGGACCCTGTACGCCGAGTATATCTATGACACCATCGACCAGTCCCTTCCCGACGGGTTTTACAACAAGCAGGCGTCGCTGTATATCATGGACGCCCAGAGCCAGCGGTTTGTCCTAAAGCCCAAGGGGATGGGCCAGCGCAACGCGGGCCACTTGAACCTGACCGATTTCTACCGGGCCAACAACATCCAGAGCCCGGAGATCCAAGCGGAGGTGGAGGACTGCCTGAATACCGGGCGGGATGTGCTGTTTTACCACAACATTCGGGAGGTACATGCCCTCAACTACATGTGGTCGGTGAACGGCGGGACGATTTTCCTGGTGGGCTACGTGCCGGTTGAGGCCATCCAGCAGGAGGGGCGGACGGTCAACCAAAATATCGCGATTGTGGTGGCCTCTCTGATGGCGGCCTTTGTTCTATGCATCGCCCTGTACTACCTGAATTGGAGGCAGCAGGAGAAGCTGCGCCGGGAGCAGGAGCTGGAGCGGAAGCTCCACAGCCAGCAGCTCTCCGAGGCCCTCCAGGCCGCCCGGATCGCCAGCGAGTCCAAGACGATGTTCCTGTCCAACATGTCCCACGATATCCGCACCCCCATGAACGCGGTGCTGGGATTTACCACGCTGCTGGCCAGGGATGCGGAGAAGCCGGCCAAGGTGCGGGAGTACACCAGAAAAATTACCGCTTCCGGGCAGCATCTGCTCAGCCTGGTCAACGATATTCTGGACGTCTCCAAAATCGAGAGCGGGAAAGTGGTGCTCAATTTGGAGAAGTTCGCCCTCAACGACGTCGTCTCCTCGGTGGAAGCCATCATCCAGCCCATGGCCAAGGCCAGAGGGCAGGAGTTCCACCTGGAGGTGTCGGGCATCCACCACGAGTACCTGGTGGGGGACGAGACCAGGATCAACCAGATTTTAATCAACCTCCTCTCCAACGCGGTGAAGTACACGCCGGAGGGGGGCAGCATCTGGTTCCGGATCATCGGCCTGAAACAGCGCTCCAGCCAGTATGAGCACATCCGGATCGAGGTGGAGGACAACGGCTACGGCATGACGCCGGAGTATTTGGAAACCATCTTCGACGCCTTTACCCGGGCGGAGAACAGCACCACCAATAAGGTGCAGGGCACCGGCCTGGGCATGGCCATCACCAAGAGCATTGTGGAGCTGATGGGCGGGACCATTGAGGTGTCCAGCGAGGTGGACCAAGGCTCCCTCTTCCAGGTGGACCTGGAGCTGCGCGTACTGGAGGAAGCGGCGGACCGGCAGTTCTGGGAGCGCTGGGAAATCTCCCGGGTACTGGCGGTGGGCGGCGGCCAGGAGAACATTCTGGCCCTGATGCAGAACACCGGAGTCCAGCTGGATGCCGCCCCCAACGTGGAGAAGGCGCTGGAACAGGCCGAAAACTGCCAGCTGGTCCTGCTGGACTGGGAGGGCTGCGGCCTGGAAGCGGTCCGGGAGCTGCGGAAAAAGCTGCCGGAGCATGTGCCCATCATACTCCTTGCGGAGTTCGACGCGGAGGGGATGGGGGAGGCCCTTCAGCTGGGCTGTACGGACGCCCTCACAAAGCCCTTTTTTGTCTCCGCGCTGCGGGTAAAGCTGGAAGAGCTGTGGAACGAGGCGAAGAGCGCGCCGGAGCCGGAAGAACTTGAGAATTTAAAGGGGATGCACTTCCTGGCCGCGGAGGACAATGATATCAATGGGGAAATTTTAACGGAGCTTTTGGAAATTGAGGGAGCCACCTGTGAGATCGCGGCAAACGGCCTGCTGGCGGTGGAGCGCTTCCAATGCTCGGCCCCGGGCGAGTTCGACGCGATTTTGATGGACGTCCAGATGCCGGTGATGGACGGCCACGAAGCCGCCCGGGCCATCCGCGCCCTGGAGCGGGAGGACGCCGGGAGCATCCCCATCATCGCCATGACGGCCAACGCCTTCGCGGAGGATGAGAAGGCCGCGCTGGACGCCGGCATGGACGCCCATGTACCCAAGCCCCTGAACATGGTGGTTTTGAAAAAAGTAATTGGTCAATTCAGCAGACGAAAGGAAGGCCTGTTGTAAAGTCATGAAGAATTGGAGATGGATTTCCGCCTGCCTCGCGGCGCTGGCAGCCCTGTCGCTGGCGTCCTGTGGAAACGGCCATGAGGACCTGAAAAATCTGATTCCTCAGGATAAGGAGGAGGAACGGGTGGTCAACCTGTTCAGCCCGATGGAAAAAATCGACCCGGACGCGGAGAACCTGGCCCGGACCGCGTCGGACCTGACCGTCGCGATGGCGGAGGAAGCCCTGGGCACGACGATGGTGTACCGGACCTATACCGCGGAGGACTATCAGGACAAGACCTATGACGAGGTCTGCCTGGACCGGGCCCGGAATAATATGGACGACATGTATTTGCTGAACCCGGATACCATTTTGGCGCTGGGCGAAGAGGGCAAGCTGCGGGACCTGTCCGGGCTGGAGAGCGCGAAGAACCTGCGGGAGGTCATCCTCACCGCCAATACGGTGGACGGAAAGCTGGTGGCCATCCCCCAGGAGGTGGTGGCTTACGGCCTGTTCGTCAATGTGGACATGTTCCGGCAGTACGGCCTTGCCCTGCCGGAGACGCCGGAGGATTTTCTGGAGTGCTGCCGGGTGTTTCAGGAGAATGGGATCGAAACCCCGGTCGGGGCCAACCGCTGGTGGCTGGAGGCCTTTGTCTTTGCCCAGGCCTACGCCGACCTCTACAACGGCGGGAACACCCAGGCGGAAATTGCCGCCCTCAACAGCGGCGAAGCCCGGTACAGCGGCTATATGCGCCCCGGCTTTGAGTTCCTCCAGACCCTGATCGACCGGGGCTATATCGATGCGGAGAAGGCCTATGTCAGCGAAGCCATCGAGGGGGAGGGGCCGGATTTCCTGGCGGGAAAGACCCCCATCGTCATGGCCTACTGGGGGGCGGCCAACACAGCGACCGCCTATGGGAAGACCGATTTCGAGATGCAGGTCATCGGCTTCCCCAGCAGCCGGGGGCAGATGCCGGTGATGCCTATGACCGGATGGGCTGTGGCCGCCGGCGCGGAGCATGGGGACGACGCGATGAAAATGTTAGATGCCATCACCTCTGACGAGGCGCTGAAGGTCTATTCTGAGACGAACCGGGTGATTTCGCCCTCTAAGAATATAAAGGTGGAGTGCGTGCCCGCCTTGAAGCCCCTCAATGACCACATCGAGGAGGGGGTCTACGTCCTGGGCTCCAACGCCGGGATGAAGGTGGAGCAGTGGGGCAATACCTGCCTGATTGTGCGGGAGCTGCTGAACGGCGCCACCGTGGATGAGTGTATGGCCGCTTTTGACCGACTCCAGGATGAGTCGCTGAGTGAAGGATGAAATAATTATAATGTAAGGACAGGCATCCGGCTATCACAGCCGGATGCCTATTTTATTTTAAAGGCAGGCCCCAAAAGTAATTGACAGGTTTTCATTTTCCGGTATAATAGTATCATATGAAACAGTAACAAATGATATTTAGGAGATGAGAGCGTGTCTGAAAACAAGAGCGTCCAGCGGGAACAGATGATGCTGTATGAGCCTTTGCCAAGGGTCATTACCAAGATGGCGGTCCCCTCGATTATTGGATTCCTCATTACGGCTGTCTACAATTTGGCGGATACGTTTTTCGTCAGCGGCCTGGGGGAGAGCGCCACGGCGGCGGTGAGCGTCAACGCATCGCTGGATCAGATCATCATGATGGCCGGGTCCATGCTGGCGGTGGGGGCGGCCAGCTATGTCTCCCGGCTTCTGGGCGCCCGGAATAAACAGAAGGCCGACCAGGTGCTCTCCACAGCCTTCTTCCTGGCCTTTGCCTTCGGGCTGGTGGTCAGCGTTTTGGGCACCGCCTTTATGGGGCCCATGGTCCGCGTCCTGGGCGCTACCGACACCTGTGAACGGTACGCCGTGGAGTACGCCACCTATGTGCTGATGGTGGCCCCCTTTATGGCCACCACCTTTGTCATGAACCAGTGCCTTCGGGCGGAGGGCAGCCCCATGCGCTCCATGTTCGGCATGGGGTTTGGCGGCATTTTGAACTGCTTTTTGGACCCGATTTTTATTTTTAACCTGGAGATGGGGGTGGCAGGGGCTTCGCTGGCGACGGCCATCTCTAAAATGGCCAGCTTTGCCATCCTGATTTTCCCCTATGCCACCCGCCGCAGCGTGCTGCGCCTGTCCCACCGCTGCATCCACTTTGAGAGGGACATCCTCGTCCAGACCATCACGGTGGGCTCCTCCTCCATGTTCCGGTCCGGGCTGGCGGTGGTTTCCGCCATTGTGCTCAACAATATCGCCGGGAATATCTCAGACGCCGTCCTGGCCGGGATTGGGGTGTCCAACAAGATTATGATGTTCCCCTTCGGCTTTGTCCTGGGCTTTGGCACGGGATTTCAGCCGGTGGCCGGCTTCAACTGGGGGGCCAGGCGGTACGACCGGGTCCGGAAGAGCTACCAGTTTTCCGCCTGGACGGCCATTATCGGCTCGGCAGTCATGGGGCTGCTTCTGGCCCTTTTTGCCCAGCCGCTGATCGGCCTGTTTGCCCAGTCGGACCACGCCGCGGAGATGCGGGAGATCGGCGCGCTGTGCATCCGGCTCCAGTGTTTGGCCCTGCCCGTCCACGGCTGGGTGGCCGTGGTCAACATGCTGTGCGCCGGCCTGGGGAGGGCGAAAGGGGCGCTGCTGCTGTCCACCTCCCGGCAGGGCACCTGCTTCCTGCCCATTGTCTACCCCATGGCCTGGCTGTGGGGGGCCAACGGCGTGGCGGCGGTCCAGGCGGTGGCGGATTTGCTCAGCCTGTTCCTGGCCCTTCCGCTGATCGTCCGGCTTTTGAGGGAGATAGACGAGGCCGGCCGCGTTCAGCGGGACGGCGCTTCAGACTTTGTTCAGTAAAGGAGGGGGACGATGGACAGAGTGGTTTTGTCCAGCCTGCTGCGGATCAACCGCCACCACAGGCGGACGCTGAAATGCGCGCTGGCCCCCTATCAGTACGTGGGGGTCATGCACCTGATCGTTATTTATGTCAGCCGCAGCCCGGGCACCAGCCAGGAGGAGATTGCCGGCTATTTTGCCCTGGATAAAACCAGCGTCGCCCGGGACGCCCGGCGGCTGGAGGAGCTGGGGCACCTTGAGCGGAGGACGGCCCCGGAGAACCGCCGCCAGTACCAGCTCTTCCTGACCCCGGCGGGCCAGGATATGATCCAGGTGATCGACAGGGCGATGGAGGAGTTTCAAAAAAACCTCTCCGCCGGAATTTCCCCGGAGGACTGGGGGCGGCTGGCCCTTCTGCTCAAACGGCTGGAGGAGAACGCCTGCCAGATATAGCGGATTGGCGCGGCGACAGGAAAAGGAGGAGGGCCATTATGGCCCTCCTCCTTCATAATAACGGACAAGATAGAAATCGCTCAGTTTTCGGGAATAGGGATTGCTTTACGGACAAAGTAGGTCCCCAGCTCCACCGAGGTCTGGGAGTCGCCATACTGCTTGATGGCGGCCAGCAGCTGGTCCAGCTGGTGGGTGTCCTTCACGGCGAAACGCAGCAGGGCGTTCAGCTTGCCCACAAGATGGTGGTGGGCGGTGATGGCGGGGTGCTCCTGGCAGAACTGGCAGAACTGGTTGTATTTATCAGGAAAAATGGCTACCAGGATGAACCCGGTCAGATTGCAGTCCAGAAGCGTGCGGTCGACATGGATGGAGAAGCTCTGAATAACGCCCTTGTCCTCCATCCTCCGGATGCGCTCGGAGACGGCGGGGGCGGTGAGCCCCACCCTGTCCCCGATAGCCTTTAGGGTGGTGCGGCTGTCCCCCTGAAGCAGATTCAAAATTTGATAGTCTGTCCGATCCATATTTTTGTCCCTCTCAGACCACGGCGCCCTTCTTGATGACGGTTTGTGCCAGGTTGCTGCCCATGCGGTAGCAGATGTAGTCCAGGTCGGGGGCGTCCCAGATTACCAAATCGCCCTGTTTGCCCGGCTCCACAGAGCCCACCTTGCCCGCCATGTCGATGGCGGCGGCGGCGTTGAGGGTGACGGCGGTAAGGACCTCCTCCGGAGTCAGCTTGTACTTGAGGCAGCCCAGGTTGATGACGAACTGGAGGTTCAGGCAGGGGCAGGAGCCGGGGTTGAAGTCGGTGGCCATGGCCACGGGGACGCCGGCGTCCACCATGTCCCGGGCGGGGGCGAAGACGGCCCCCAGGTAGAAGCTGGTGGCGGGGAGAAGGCAGGCAATCACGCCCCCCTTGGCCATGCTGGCGATGCCCTCGGGGGGGCAGACGATGAGGTGCTCGGCGGAGATGGCCCCGATCTCGCCGGCCAGCTGGGAGCCGCCGATGGCTTCGATCTCGTCGGCGTGGATCTTGGGCCGCAGGCCGTATTTCAGGCCGGCTTCCAGCACCTGGCGGGACTCCTCCGTGGTGAAGGTGTCGGCTTCGCAGAACACGTCGCAGTATTTGGCGATGCCCTGTTCCTTCACCTTGGGCATCATCTCCTCGCAGACCAGCCGGATGTACTCCGCCCGGTTGGCCTTGTACTCGGCGGGCACCAGATGGGCCCCCATAAAGGTGGCCACGATGTCCATGGGGTGGCGGTCGTTGAGGTTTTTGATCACTTGCAGGGCTTTCAGCTCATGCTCAGTGGCCAGGCCGTAGCCGCTCTTGGCCTCGCAGGTGGTGACGCCAAAGCCCATCATCTCGTCCAGAGCCCGGGCGGCCTTCTGGGCCAGCTCTTCCTCGGTGGCCTGGCGGGTGGCGTTGGTGGTGGACTGAATGCCGCCCCCGGCGTTCTGGATCTCCAGATAGGTCTTGCCGTGGAGCTTCAAGCCCAACTCGTTCTGCCGCCAGCCGCCGAAAATCAGGTGGGTGTGGGCGTCCACCAGGCCGGGGGTGGCCAGCTTGCCCTGGGCGTCGATGGACCCATCCGCCGCCGGGGCGGGGCCGGCCCCCACCTGGGTGATGACGCCGTCCTCCATCAGGACCCAGGCGTCCTTGAGGATTTGGATTTCCCCCTGCTCCGGGCCCTTTCTGGGGCCGGAACCACGGGGGGTGGCCAGCATGCCGATGTTGGTGACAATGGTTTTCATGTTGTTCTCCTTTCGGTGATAGGGTACAAACGTGATGCAGAGCCCTTGCCCTACAGGATGGAAGTTTTCCAAAAGAGGGGACGTCGTGGGACGCCCCCTCTTTTCGTGGTTTATTCGGCGTAGGGCGCGACGACTCGGCGCGCCGTAACAAAGGAATCTGCCAATTGCGGCGGGCCGGGGTCGTCCCGCCCTACTGTTGATATTTTGCTATAATCAGCCCTGGATGCTCTTGAGCGCCTCAGCAATGACGGCGTCGTCAGCGAGGTAGGGCATGGTGATGTGGTCCTGGCCCTTGTACATCTCGTTGTACTCGGCCACGGTGGACATGGAGTTGGGGTTGCCCGCCCAGTTGCGGCGGGAGACGCCCACCATGGTGTCCCAGGGCATGGACATGCGCAGGATGGTATCCACCCGCTCGGAGCCGTCCAGCACCATGCCGAAGCCGCCGTTGATGGCCTTGCCGATGCCGGTGCCGCCGCCGTTGTGCAGGGCGATCAGGCTCATGCCCCGAGCGGCGTTGCCGGCGTAGCACTGGGTGGCCATCTCGGCCATGATGTTGGAGCCGTCCTTGATGTTGGAGGTCTCACGGAAGGGGGAGTCGGTTCCGCCGGTGTCGTGGTGGTCGCGG
>JAAWNI010000079.1 GCA_022798855.1 Lawsonibacter sp.
ACAGATACCAGATGATCTCTTTCAACTCAAGACTTTGGTGGTAGACAGTCCCAATTATTACAATTCGCCCTACCTTGGGACGCATATTCTTTGGCGCGGAAAATACCTCTTGACGGATTTGGATGCCCTGCCTGCTTTGTCCTCGCATTTCTATTACAGTCCGGGGGACTGGACTGCGCTGGGGCGCATGAAGCGGCTTCGTTCCTTGACCGTCCAAAATGTTTATATTGAGGACTATAACGTGCTGTCCAGTCTGACTGTTTTGAAGAAACTGAAGCTGGAGGGAACGAACTTTACAGCGGATTTACTGGCATAATACTTCTCTCAAAAAAAGCACCTGTCCAAGCGTGGACAGGTACTTTCGTGTTATTCCGTCATACTGCCCGAGCCGCCCATCAGGGCCGTGAGTTTTTCGATGTGCTCCAGCGGGAAGGGGGGCAGGGTGAGGGGTTTCAAGGCGATGGACATCAGCTTCATGGGGTTGTCGTCGGCGGCGATCCGGTTGGAATCCAGCTTGCCGCACCGGCGGCACCGGTGGATGACGGCCCACTCGCCGCCCTTCCGGACCCACACACCGATGGGGTCCATAAGGCCGCCGCAGTCAGCGGCCCGGTCGCCGGGCTCCTCGTCCACATGAAGGCTGGTCAGACAGTTGGGGCAGTGGTTGCGGTGGGCGCTGCCCGCCGCGTCGGGGGACACCGGCCGGCCGCACACCTTGCAGGTAAACGTATCGCGGCATGGGTGGGTCTTGTAATAACCTTTTTCAAATGTTTTTCGCTTATTCTCCCGATTCATGGGGATTTCCTCCTAAAAGTTTTGATACTCTTGGGAGGTCGGCTTTTGGGTGCAAACCTCCCGGCTTAACCCGCAAGCTCCGAATCAAAGTAGTATTTCATAGTCGTTCCTCATTCTAAAATTTTGTTGTGCCGGCCACAACAGGGCGTATTATAGCACAGTCTAGAAGGTTTTGCAATAGCGCAGGTCAGTCAATCGGGTTTCCTCCGACAGAGCCACTTCCAGGCTGTGTCCGTCCCAGGCAAAGCCGTGCTTTTCGTAGAACCGCCGGGCACGGTCGTTCTCCCGGAGGACGTAGAGAAAACAGCCGGGATATCCGGCTGCACCCAGGCGGCGGAGGACCTCCTTCATCACGATGGAGCCGTGCCCCTGCCCCCAGCGGTCCGGGCGGCCGTAGAGGGAGATCAGCTCCCCCCAGGCGGCCAGGTCGGGGGAGCTGAAATTGCAGATGGCGCCCCCGGCGGGCTGGTCCACCCGGGCGGGGCCGTAGGTGGCGCAGCAGAGGGGCGTGTCTCCCTCGTACAGCAGGAGCCCATGATAGACGCCCTCCTGATAATTCTGCCGGAACACCGGCGTCCAACGGCCGTCAGTAATTTCCCGGGACATATAATCCGCCGGAATGCTGTCCCGGTATGCGGCCCGCCAGCCCAGGGCGTGGAGGAGGGACATGTCCTGGAAGTGCCGCTCCTCGCGGGCGTCGACAAGGTGTTTCATAAGTGCACCGCCTTTCAGAATAAATGTAGGGGCGGCTATCAGCCGCCCGCAGGCGCATACTATGCGCCCCTACAAGAATCATCCCAACCTTACGATCTGCTCAATGGGCAAAGAGCACAGCGCCGCCTGGGCTTCGCTGCGCAGGCCGTGCTCGGCGTTGATGGCCTCCATAATGGGGCCGCGCAGGCCGGTGGGCACCACGATGGCCACGATCTCCCGCTCGGCCTTCAGCTCCACCTCGTAGGCCTGCTCCAGCTCCTCCCGGCCGGACAGACGGCCCTTGATGACGGTGCCGCCCCTGGCCCCGTGGGCCTTGGCGGTGGACATCACATCGTCGGTGCACCCCCGGGCGCACACCACCAGAATCAGGCTGTTTTCGGTACGCTCCACTTTTTCTTCCCCCTTTTCCTTGATGCTTTCGGCGTGGTAGGCGGCCAGGCTGGCCACCAGGCTGTTCAGCCCCGACACGGGGATGGATACGACGATCCCGGCCCCGCCGCTGTGGCCCCGGAGCTCGTTGTCCAGGTCGTGGAGGAGCTTCCGGGCGGCGGAAGCGGCGGCGAAGCTGATGAGCACGTCCTTCTCGCTGGACCCCAGGCCCAGGATGTCCATGATCTCTGAGGTGGCGGTCCCTTTGCCCGCGCACTGGAGGTGGATGGGCACCTGGCGTTTGCGGTACAGCCGCAGCATGGCGGCCCCCTGTCCTCGTTCCACGATGGAGAGGATCATTTTCATAGCTTCCATAGGGCGGCTCCTCTCAATCGAAATAGAGGATCATGTCCTCCACCCGCTCCATGCGGGAGCGCAGGCGGCGGCGGGCTAGCTTGTGCCGGACCACGCTGGACAGACCCATGATCTGGATGGTGGCCAGGGGCGTCATGGCCACCATAGCCACGATCCCGAAGGCGTCGATCATCATGTTGCCCCCCAGGGCGTGGCAGGCCCCCTGGGCGAAGGGGAGCAGGAAGGTGGCGGTCATGGGGCCGCTGGCCACCCCGCCGGAGTCGAAGGCGATGCCGGTGAAGATGCTGGGCACCAGGAAGGTCAGCCCCAGGGAGATGGCGTAGCCGGGGATGAGCAGCCAGAAGATGTTCAGGCCGGTGAGCACCCGCACCATGGCCAGCCCCACCGAGACGCACACGCCGGTGGACAGGGCCAGGCCCATGGCCCGGTGGGAGATGGAGCCGTTGGACACCTCCTCCACCTGCTTGGTGAGGACGGCCACGGCGGGCTCCGCCTTGACGATGTAGTAGCCGATGAGCATGCCGATGGGGATGAGCAGCCACTTCTCCGCACCGCCGGCGATGGTTGCGCCGATGAGCTGGCCGGCGGGCATAAAGCCCACGTTGACCCCGCAGAGGAAGAGGACCAGCCCCGCGTAGGTATACAGCAGGCCCAGGCCGATCCGCAGCAGCATGCCCCGTTTAAAGCGGCGGGTGGTGGTCTGGAAGACCAGGAACAGGCCGGCAATGGGGAAAAGGGCCATAGCCACCTCCTCCAGATACTCGGGGAAGGAGTGGAAGAAGTATTGGGCGGCCTGGGCGGTGGTGGAGATGGTGGGGACGGTGTTGATGGAAGCGGAAGCCGGCTCCGGCCGGTAGATGATGCCCAACAGCAGCACGCAGAGGATGGGCCCGATGGAGCACAGGGAGATCAGGCCGAAGCTGTCGCTGGCGGAGTTTTTGTCGCTCCGGGTGGAGGCGATGCCCAGGCCCAGGGACATGATAAAGGGGACGGTGATGGGCCCGGTGGTGACGCCTCCGGAGTCGAAGGAGACGGGGATGAAGTTCTCCGGGGCCAGGAAGGCCAGAAGAAAGACCAGCCCGTAGAAAAACAGCAGCAGCCGCCGGAGGGGGAAGCCCCAGCGGATGCGGAGGGTGGCCGCTACCAGGAACAGGCCCACGCCCACCGCCACGGTGAGGATGAGCACCGTGCCGGGGATGGCGCTGACCTGCTTGGCCAGCACCTGGAGGTCGGGCTCCGCCATGGTGGTAAGTACGCCCAGAAGGAAGTAGGCGAAAACGGGCAGGATGAGCAGCCTGTGCTTGCTGAGGACGACGCCCACCCCCTCGCCCATGGGGATCATGGACATGTCCACCCCCAGGGTGAACAGCCCCATGCCCCCCACCAGCAGGATGGCCCCGAAGAGAAAGAGGACCAGCGTGCCCGGGTCCAGCGGGGCGATGGAGATGGACAGCAGAAAGACGATGGCCGTGATGGGGAGCACAGACGCCATGGACTCCTGGATTTTTTCGGTGAGCTGTTTGTTGAGGCGCAAGGGCCCCGCCTCCTCTATCAATAGGATTCCCGTCCATTATACCGGAGAAACGGGGGAGTTTACAAGCGCTTTATGATATCTTAACACCCAGGGGCGTTTTTTTAACGGACCGGCGGCGGAAAATTGAGGATTGTATTTTGGCGGAGAAAGAAATATAATGGGGAGGGAAGACGGCATTGGCCTGTTGGGCGGGGAAGCCCGCCCAGTGGAATAGAAGGAGGAGAAAACAATGGTAGAATACCGAAACCTGATGGAAGATATCGTTATGCAGAACCTGGACGCGGTGATCTCGGCGGGGGGCGGCTGCACCTGCGACGCCTGTAAATCAGACGTGGCCGCTTACGCGCTGAACCACCTGCCCCCCCACTATGTGGCCACCCGCCAGGGCCGGCTTCTGGTCAAGCTCAAGAGCTATGAGCTCCAGTCCAGGGCCGACGTGGTGGCGGCCATCAGCGAAGCCGCCGTTCTGGTGTCCAAGAGCCCCCGCCACGGGCGCAGCTAGGGCTTGTCGATTCATAATGGAATGTTCAAGCGGCCAGTGCCGGCCGCTCCAGAGCGTGCCCCAAGCCCCCCTCTGAGAGGGGGGTGGCACGGCAAAGCCGTGACGGGGGGAGTTTGATAGCGAAGCGTAATATAAGCCCGCTGTTTTACTCCCTCAGCCACCGCCTGCGGCGGCGGGTTTCGACAATCGGAAGCGGCCAGCGCTGGCCGCTATTTTTTTTGCCCGTTTTGCGGCAGGCTGTCAGGGAGCATGATTTTCATGACCCGGGCGGGGCGGCCCTTTCCGGAGGACCGCTTTCCCACGGCGGTGACGCAGCCCGCCTCCTCCAGCAGGGCGATGATCCGGTTGGCGCTGCGGACGGTGATGTGGAGCCGACCGGCCAGCTCCTCCGAGGTGACGGTGTCCCCGTCCCGCTCCAGGACCTGGCTGAGGTGGACCAGCGTCTCCAGGCTGACGCCGATGCGCCGGGCGAAGTAGGCCGCGCCCGCCTCCGGGGCGGCCGCGCCGGGCTCCGGGATCTCCAGCCCCTGGATTTCGTCCTCCACCAGATAGGAGGTGCCGGAGTGGTCGGCCTGGGCCCGGTTCAGCGCCATGTGGGCCCGGGACTTGGCTTCCAGCATGGTGCTGCCCACGCCGATGCCCACCCAGGTCTGATACTCCGGGCCCCGGCGGCCGAATTGCAGCAGCTTGTTGTGTTCGCCGTTCTTCAAAAATACGTTCATCAGCATGTTTCGGGAGGTGGCGATGAAAAAGAACCCCATCTCGATGCCGAACACCGCCGCTTCCATGCGCTGGGCCAGGGCGTAGACCCGCTCCTTAAAGGCGTTCTGATACCGCATTTTCTCCCACTCCCGGATGGCCAGGTCCTGCTCGTCGTCGAACACATAGTCAAAGTGGATGGCGATGACCGACAGCTTGCCGGAGTTTTCCCCGGCGGAGAAGTAGCGCAGCTGGAGGAGGTAGACCTGCTCCCGGATCGTCTCCTCGGCGGGGTAGGTGCGGATGCAGGGGATGCCCTCCGCCAGCAGGGACTCCCGGACCAGCTCCATGCTGGTGAAGCAGGCGGAGACAAGCCCCCTGCGGTAGCAGTCCCGGTGGAACTCCCGGAGCTTGCGCACATAGCCCGGCTCCTCCGGGTCGTAGGGGGCCCGGTAGACCTCCGTCCCCTGGATGCCGCAGGCCTCCAGGGTCCCCCGCAGCAGCTGCGGGGAATAGCGGTCCGCGCTGATGGCCTTTAAGTCGCTGCCATAGACGGCCTGGGCTTCCAGAAAGGCCTGGAGGGCGGCGGTGCGGCTGTGGGGCAGGTAGCCCCAGGGCACGGTGGGGGCCACCCGGCGGAGGGTGTAGTTGTAGTTGGTGGGGCCGGAGAACAGGATGGAGTCGATGGTCCCGTCGTTTTGGAACTCCACCGCCTGCTTGTCCGTCTCCTCGTAGTAGTCCCAGCAGGAGTAGACAAACTCAACGTCCGGAATGTCCCGCTCCACCACCTGCTTGATGACGCTTACCGTTGAGTTCGGGCCGATTACACCGATTTTCACAATGTTTTCCACCTCTTTTGAATTAAGGACGCGGATGCCGGCTTTTGGACATCATTTTACACCTATTAAAGACTTCCCGCAAGTGTTATCTTATTATTCGTCAAAACCAGACGAGAATTCGAGACAGGAGGGACAATATGAGAAATGAACGGATGTACGCCGAGCTGGTCGAGCTGCTGAAAACGGATTCGGCGTCGGGCAGGGAGTCGGCCGTGGCGGAGCTGCTGAAGAAAAAGCTGGCGGAGCTGGGCCTGGCCGTGTTCCAGGACAACGCCGGCGAGACGTTCGGCGGGGAGTGCGGCAACGTAATCGGCGTTTGGGAGGGCAGCCTGGACGGGGCGCTGATGCTCAGCGCCCACATGGACCGTGTGCCCAACGGCCTGGGCGTTCAGCCGGTGGAGCGGGACGGGGTGCTGTACTCCAACGGCGAGACAATCCTGGCGGCTGACGACATCGCCGGCGTCTGCGCCATTCTGGAGGGCCTGCGCCTGGTCCTGGCTTCCGGCAGGCCCCTGCCCCGGCTGGAGGTGGTCTTCTCCGTGGGCGAGGAGACGGGCCTGTACGGCGCCAAGGCCCTGGACATGTCCAAGATCCAGGCCAAGGCCGGCTACATCTTCGATTCCCCCGGCGGCATTGGCCGGTTCGTCTGCGGGGCCCCCGGCATGTACCACCTGGGGGCGGAGATTACCGGGCGGCCCGCCCACGCCGGCAACGAGCCGGAGAAGGGCATCGACGCAGCCAAGATCATGTGCGACATGCTCTCCACCCTGCGCCAGGGCCGGCTGGACGAGGTGAGCACCTCCAACTTCCCCATGCTGTCCACCGGCTCCACCTCCCGCAACGTGGTGTGCGACTTCGCGTCCTTCTCCGGGGAGGCCCGGAGCCGGGACCTGGGGCGGCTGAAGGACTATGTGGCCTACTTCGAGGAGCACTGCCGGAAGGTGGCCCAGGAGAAGGGGGCCGGGCTGAAAATCATCAAGTCGGAGAACTTCCTGCCCTTCCTGATTCCGGAGGGCGACCCCGTGCTGGTGAACGCCAAGGCCGCCTGCGAAAAGCTGGGCCTGAACTTCCGGGCCGAGACGGGGGGCGGCGGCATGGACGCCAACATCTACAACGCCCTGGGCATGGCCACTGTGGGGGTGGCCCTGGGCTACACCAAGAACCACACCAGGGACGAGCAGCTGGTGCTGGAGGACTTCTTCCAGTCCGGCCGGCTGGCCCAGGAACTCATCGAGGCTTACGCGGAGAGCTGCGGGCCTAAATAAATCTGTGTGCAAACAACAAGGGGAGGAAACATAAAAATGGAGTTAACCCAATATCAAGCGGCATTTTTGATCCTGATTATATTCTTTGCCGGCGACCTGGTGGGCGCCCTGACAAAGGCCAAGATCTCGTCCATGTTCGTCATTATGATGGGCTTTCTGGTCCTGTTCCTCAGCGGACTCTATCCGGCGGACATTATGGCCACCTCCGGCTTTGCCGCCGTGGCGTCCTTCGGCCAGTATATGTTGCTGTTCAACATGGGCTCCTCGGTGGACCTGCCCACCCTGCGCCGTGAGTGGCGCACTGTGCTGGGCGCCGTAATCGGC
This sequence comes from Lawsonibacter sp., assembly GCA_022798855.1. Classification (GTDB taxonomy): domain Bacteria; phylum Bacillota; class Clostridia; order Oscillospirales; family Oscillospiraceae; genus Lawsonibacter. Next base: position 7,417 of record JAAWNI010000079.1, read on the forward strand.
ATGGGCGCGGCCATCCTGGGCTGTATTGTGGCCATGCCCATCATCGGCAAGGACTTCGCCCTGGCCGCCGCCCCCGTGGTCAACGGCGGCATCGTGGCCACCACCACTATGGTGGACGCCTGCACCGACAAGGGCCTGCCCGCCGCCGCCGCCCTGGCTACCTTTGTCTACGCCGTCCAGAAGTTCGTGGGCACCCTGCCCGCCTCCAACTGCGGCCTGAGCGTGGCCAACAAGCTGGTGGACGACCTGCGGGCCAAGCACGCCGCCGACCCCAACTACAGCTGGTACGCTGAGCAGAGCGGCGAGGCCGCCAGCGGCCTCCAGAAGGAACCCTTCTGGAAGGGCATCAAGAAGTACTATACCAACTTCATCTGCCTGGCCATCGGCGTTACCGCCGTCGCCATCGCCGAGCTCCTGGGCAAGTTCTTCAAGTCCTTTGAGATCGCCGGAGCCAAGCCCCTGAGCTTTATCAACATGTCCATCGTCTGCATGGTGCTGGGCATCATCTGCCGCAACGCGGGCCTGATACCCCCCAACATCCAGCGGGATTTCTCCAAGTCCAACGGCTTCTTTGCCTTCCTGTCCCTGTGCACCATCATCCCCTCCCTGGCCAAGATTGACATCACCATGCTGCCCTCCATCGGCTTTGCCACCGTGGTCATCTTCGTGCTGGTGGTGGCCTTCACCTTCATCGTTTTCTACCTTACCCCCGCCTGGAAGATCGTGGGCAGCAAGAAGCTGGCCATCGGCATCTCCATGTGCCAGCTCATCGGCTACCCGGGCACCGAGCTGATCGCCACCGAAATCACCAACGCCGTGGCCCAGACCGAGGAGGAGCGGGACGCCATCACCGCCCGCATCCAGACCGCCTACGTCATCTCCGGCTTTACCTCCGTCACCATCCTGTCGGTGGTCATTGCCGGCATTCTGGCCAACTTCATCGGCTGAGTCCATGGAGCTGTTTCTGATTCTGCTGAAGCAGATCGCCATTATGGCGCTGCTGGCCGCCGTGGGCGTATACCTCAGCCGGGCCGGCTTTCTGAGCGCCCAGGGGGCCAAGGACCTGGGCGCCATCCTGCTCCGGGTGGTCATCCCCTGCGTGATCGTCAAGTCCTATATCACCCAGTTCTCCCGGGAGCGGCTGGTCCAGCTGGCCCTCTCGGCGGGGCTGGCCCTGCTGGGCTTTGTCCTGGCCATGGCGGCCGCCTATCTGGCATACGGCAAGCGCCGCCGCATTGAGAACTTCGCCGCGGCCTTCTGCAACGCCGGGTTTATCGGCATCCCCCTGGCCCAGGCGGTGATCGGGGAGGAAGGGGTCTTCTTCGTGGCCGCCACCGTGGCCCTGCTGAACCTGTTTCAGTGGACCTACGGCGTGTATATCATGACCGACCGGAGGGACGCCATCTCCCTGAAAGCCATCGCCAAAAACCCGGTGGTTATCGCCATTGTCCTGGGCGTGGCCCTGTACCTCAGCCGCCTTCCAGTGCCGTCCATCATCTCCAGCACCCTGGGCTATATCGCCGGGATGAACACCCCTGTGGCGATGATCCTCATTGGGACGTACCTGGCCAAGCTGCCCCTGTCCAGGCTGCTGGACCGCCGGGCGTACGGCTGTGTATTGCTCCGGCTGATAGCCATTCCCGCCGTCCTGCTGCTGGCCCTCTGGGCCCTGCCCATCTCCGACTCCCAGGTGGCTATGGCGGTCTTCCTGGCGGCGGCCACCCCCGTGGGGGCCAATATCTGCGTGTTCGCCCAGCAGTACGACTGCGACTATGAGTTCAGCGTGGTGACCGTCTGCCTGAGCACCCTGCTGTCAGCGGCCACCGTGCCCCTGCTGGCCTATCTGGCCCAGATGGTCCTTTAGAGCCTGTTTAACATCTCTCAAAACGCCGTTTGGCGGGTCTTTTTCCGCCATGCTTCGTTGTGATTTCTTGAAATAAAACAATTATTCCTGCGAAA
>JAAWNI010000080.1 GCA_022798855.1 Lawsonibacter sp.
GGTGGACGTCTATCTGGGCTTCTCCGGCCAGCCCATGCTGGTGGAGGAGTATCAGGCGGCGGCGGACAAGGTCGCCGTCAACGTGGGGGGCTTTGTCACCGACGACATCGACCCCGTTCAGTACGACGTGGTCATGGCCTGCGGGCCAGAGGTTATGATGAAGGTGCTGTATCAGAAGTGCGTGGACACCGGGTCCAGGGCCAAGGTCTATGTGTCCATGGAGAACCGGATGGCCTGCGGCATCGGGGCCTGCCTGGTGTGCACCTGCAAGACCAAAAGCGGAAACAAGCGGGCCTGCAAGGACGGCCCCGTGATGGAAGGCTGGGAGGTGTTTGGATGAGCAAGCGGCTGGAAACGGTTTTCGCCGGGGTGGCCTTTAAAAACCCGGTGGCCCTGGCCTCGGGGACCTGCGGCTTCGGCAGGGAGTTCAACGAGTATTTCGACATTCAAAAGCTGGGTGGCCTGTGCTCCAAGGGCCTGACCCTCCACCCCTGCCTGGGCAACGACGGCATCCGGGTGTGGGAGACGGCCAGCGGCGTGATGAACAGCGTGGGCATGGAGAACCCGGGCATCCAGCACTTCATCGACTGCGACCTGGAGCGGATGAACGCCCTGGACCTGGTGAACATCGTCAACATGGGCGGCCACTCGGAGGAGGACTACCTGGAGGGGGTGGAGCTGCTGAACCAGCACCCCCTGGACCTGCTGGAGCTGAACATCTCCTGCCCCAACACCAAGGCGGGGTGCATGAGCTTCGGCCTGAAGGCGGAGGTCGCCCGGGATATCGTGAAAAAGGTGCGGGCAATCTGCAAGCACAAGCTGGTGGTGAAGCTGTCCCCCAACGCGGAGGACGTGGTGGCCCTGGCCCGGGTCTGTGAGGAGGAGGGGGCCGACGGCGTCTCCCTGACCAACACCTTCCAGGCCATGGCCATCGACCTGAACCGGCGGAAGCCCGTCTTTGAGAACGTCTACGCCGGCCTGTCCGGCCCGGCCATCAAGCCCATCTCCCTGCGGATGGTCCATCAGGTGGCCCACGCCCTAAGCATCCCGGTGATGGGCGTGGGCGGCATCACCACCTGGCAGGACGCCATCGAGTTCATCATGGCCGGGGCCTGGGTGGTGCAGATCGGCGCGGCCAACTTTATGGACCCCGCCATCGCCCTGGACGTCATCGACGGCATGGAGCGGTATCTGGAGGACAACCACATCGAAAACATCTCCGAGATTCGGGGGATCGTCTGACAAAAAGCCCACCTCTCAGAGGGGGGAGCAGGTTGAAGCCGTGGCGGAGAGGGCCACACGCCGCGACAGCGATAAAAGGAGTTTGTGGAATGTTAGAAGGCAAAAAGGTCATCATTTTTGACATGGACGGCACCCTCATCGACTCGGTGGGGGTGTGGAACGACGTGGACCGGGCGCTCATCGGGCGCATTCGGGCCGGCGGCGGCGCTCCGGTGGAGGACGTCCAGGCCCAGCGGGACGAGGCCCTGCGCCGGTTCAGCAAGGACCCCAACCCCTATATCCAATACTGCGCCTTTTTGGGGGAGCGTTACGGCAGTCTCCTGACTCCGGAGGAGATCCACACCCTGCGCTATGAGATCGCCCAGGACTATTTGCGGAACGTGGTGGATTACAAGCCGGACGCCGACGTCTTTCTGCACAAGCTGAAACAGGCGGGGTACACGCTGGCCATCGCCACCACCACCAAGCGGGGCAACATGGACATCTACCGGACCCAGAACGTGAATATGGCGGCCAAGGCCAGGATTGACGACCTGTTTACCCTGGTCTACACCCGGGAGGACGCCAAGGAGATCAAGCCCAATCCGGAGATATACCTCCGGGCCATGCGGAAGCTGGGGGCTGCCCCGGAGGAGTGCCTGGTTTTTGAGGACTCCCTCATCGGCATCGAAGCGGCCAAAAACGCCGGCATCCAGTCGGCGGCGGTGTACGACCCCTACTCCGACGGGGAGCGGGGCCAGATCGACGCCCTGGCGGATTTCCAGGTCCGGAGCTACGCCCAGCTGATGGAGCAGGAGGGGCTTTAGAGCCTGTTTAGCGCCGGCATTCATAAGCGGAAACGCCGGACGGACAGGGAAGCTTGCCTTGTCGGGCGGCAAAAGGACCCGTTCAGACGGCCATTTGGGATTGCAAATACAGCTTTTAAGAACGTGAGGGGGCTTCCGCGGGGCGGAGGCCCTCTTTTTGTCACAAATACACCAAAACCGCCAGATGGGCCAGAAGCAAATTTTTGCAAAATCTGTATTGTGCATCTCATGTTTCTTTTCTATACTGAACATGATAAGAGCAGCGGCACAGACAACAAGACCGCTTTCGGGCGGCATGACATATAGACATATATCAACAAGATTAGGAAAGAGAACGGAGTAAAAAAATGGATATTTTTCAAGTATTGACGATGATCGGGGGGCTGTCCCTGTTCCTGTTCGGCATGGACCTGATGGGGCAGGCCCTGGAGCGCCGGGCGGGCGAAGGCCTGCGCACCCTGCTGGGCCGGCTGACCACCAACCGGGCCGCCGGACTGGTTACCGGCCTGGCGGTGACCGCCATCATTCAAAGCTCCTCAGCGGCCACGGTGATGGTGGTGGGCTTTGTGAACTCCGGCCTGATGAGCCTGAAACAGGCCATCAACGTGATCATGGGGGCCAACATCGGCACCACGGTCACCGCCTGGCTGCTGAGCCTGGCCGGAATCGACAGCGGCAATGTGCTGGTCAAGCTGTTGAAGCCCTCCTCCTTCACCCCCGTCCTGGCCCTGATCGGCATTATTCTGTATATGTCCGGCAAAAACACCAAGAGGCAGGACACGGGGACCATCCTGCTGGGCTTTGCCACCCTGATGTTCGGCATGGAGACGATGTCCGGGGCGGTGGCCGGCCTGGGGAAGGTTCCCGCCTTCCAGAACCTGTTCCTCCTGTTCCGCAACCCCCTCCTGGGGCTGCTGGCGGGGGCGGTGCTCACCGCCGTCATCCAGTCCAGCTCCGCCTCGGTGGGTATTTTGCAGGCCCTGGCCGTCACCGGGCAGGTGTCCTACAGCGCCGCCATCCCCATCATCATGGGGCAGAACATCGGCACCTGCGTCACCGCTATGCTCTCCTCCGTGGGGGCCAACCGGAACGCCAAGCGGGCCGCCCTGGTCCACCTGTCCTTCAACGTCATCGGCTCGGCGGTGTGGCTGACCGTCTTCTGGGCGGTCCAGGCGGTCCTCCGCCCGCCCCTGCTGGACCAGTCCGCGTCCCTGTTCGGCATCGCCGCCGCCCACTCCGTCTTTAACATCCTGTGCACCCTGCTGCTCCTGCCCCTGTCCGGGGTGCTGGAGCGGCTGGTGGTGGGGATGCTGCCCGACGACAGCCAGCCGGAGGAGCGGATCGAGCTGGACCGCCGCCTGCTGGCCACCCCGCCCATCGCCCTGGAGCGCTGCCGGGAGGTGTCGGCCGACATGGCCCGGACCGCCGGGGACTCCCTGCGGAAGGCGCTGTCCGCCCTGCACGGGTACTCGCCGGAGCTTTTGGAGTCGGTGCGTAAGATGGAGAAGAAGACGGACTACTACGAGGACATCCTGGGGGCCTATCTGGTGGAGCTGAGCGGGCTGCCCATCAGCGGGGCGGACAGCGCCCAGGCGGCCAAGCTGCTGAAGCTGATCGGCGACCTGGAGCGGCTCTCCGACCATGCGGTCAACCTGGCGGAGTCGGCGGAGGAGCTCCGCCAGAAGGACGCCCAGTTCACCCCGGAAGCCATGGGGGAGCTGGACCTGCTCACCGAGGCGGTGCTGGAGATTTTGGACATGGCGCTGAACTCCTTCCTGAACAACGACCTGGAGGCCGCCGCCCGGGTGGAGCCCCTGGAGGAGGTCATCGACCGGCTGAAAGAACAACTGCGCACCAACCACATCCTGCGCCTCCAGCAGGGCGGCTGCACCATCGACGCCGGCTTTATCTGGTCCGACCTGCTCACCAATCTGGAGCGAACCGCCGACCACTGCTCCAATATCGCCGAGTGCGTCCTGGACCTGGGCCACCACGCCGCCGCCCTCCACGAGCCCCAGAGCGTCAGCCAGGAGTTCCGCCGGAACTTCAAAATGTTCGCGGAGAAGTACGCCCTGGAGGGCAGAGGAGGGGCGGGCCGCTGAGAGCCTGCTGCGTCCACAAGCTCCGACGGCCGCCTGAAAGGCCCTTTTGCCCCCGCGTTCTCGCTTATGAAAACAGGTTCTAACTCCAGCTGAAAAAAGCGGCCTGGATCCCTCCCGTGCCACAGGGGGGATTGGGGCCGCCTTTTATGGCTTCGGCCTGGAAAAACGGGCTTTCCATGGCGGAATCCCCTCGTTTGGAAGACGGCCCCAGGCGTCCCATTCTTTTTTCTGGAAAAAGAAGAAAAGTATTGAATTCCAGCCATATAATATGATATACTGAGTTAACGAGCCAGCCATGCGCAATACTCAAAAAAAGTGAGGATGTTATCGATGCGAAAAAGTATTAAAACCATGGTATTTTATCGGATCGCCGCAGCGCTTCTGTCCATTCTGTTGTTCAGCGGAGTAACCACCTTCAATCTGATCCGGATCGACCGGATGCAGGAGCGGAATGCCGGTACAGTCGCCCTGCTGAACCGGGCCCAGGCCGCCGAAACCGCCCATTACAAGTGGTCCAGCAACCTGAGCAACGCCCTGTACGCCGGGGGGAGCTTCCCGGGGACGGACGATACCCAGTGCGTCCTGGGCCAGTGGATCTATGGGGAAGCCGGGACGGACGACAAGGAGGTTCTGGCCCTTCGGGATGAGATCAAGCCCATCCACAAGGAGCTCCACCAGTCCGTGGGCGAGGTGCAGGAGATGATGGCCACCAGCCCGGCCAGGGCCCAGGCCTATTATCAGGACACCATCCAGGCCAATCTGGCCACTCTGGTGGGAAAGCTGGACCAGGTGATCGAGCGGGGGACCACCCTGAACACCGACAGCACCCAGCAGATGGCGTCCACCATCATGTGGATGCAGGGGATTACCGCCATCTGTCTGGTGCTGGCCCTGTTCTGCCTGGTCAGCTTGGTGCTGTACGTATTGAAGAATGTGCTCGCCCCCATCCTCCAGATCACCCGGCAGGTCCAGCCCCTCCAGGAGGGCAAGCTGGATTTGGCCCTGGAGCACCGCACCAACGACGAGCTGGGCGATTTGTCCAACGCCCTGGAGAAGTCTATGGAGCTGATCCGCGGCTACATCTGGGACCTGGACCGGCTGATGGAGCAGCTGTCCCAGGGCAACTTCAACGCCAAGACCTCTACCACCTTTATCGGTGACTTCCGCTCCATTGAGGAGGCCATCGACCGGCTGACCACCACCCTGTCCGCCACAATCTCCAATATCTATCAGGCCGAGCTCCGGGTGTCCGGCAACGCGGAGCAGCTGTCCAACGGCGCCCAGACCCTGGCTCAGGGCGCCACCGAGCAGGCCAGCGCCGTGGAGGAGCTGTACGCCACTTTGGACAGCCTGTCCAAGAGCGCCGCCCAGAATGTGAACACCGCCGCCGAAGCCCAGGAGAACGCCCGCATGACCGGCGAGCAGGTGACCATCAGCGGCAAGCAGATGGAGGAGATGGTGGCCGCCATGAAGGACATCACCGAGGCCTCCCAGCAGATCGAGAAGATCATCGCCACCATTGAGGATATCGCCTTCCAGACCAACATCCTGGCGCTGAACGCCGCTGTGGAAGCCGCCCGGGCCGGTTCCGCCGGCAAGGGCTTCGCCGTGGTGGCCGATGAGGTGCGCAACCTGGCTTCCAAGTCCGACGAAGCCGCCAAGGCCACCAAGGGCCTTATTGAGAACTCCGTCCAGGCCACCGGCCGGGGCAGCCGGATCGTCACCGAGGTGTCCGCCACCCTGAGCAAGACCCTGGAGCTGGTGACCCGGTCCAACTCCGCCATCAGCGAAATCGTTACCGCCGTTAAGAACGACGCCGAGTCCATCGCCCAGGTGACCGAGGGCATTGGACAGATCTCCGCCGTGGTCCAGAGCAACTCCGCCAGCAGCGAGGAGTCCGCCGCCGTCAGCTCTGAGCTGTTCGCCCAGGTCAAGGTGATGGAGGAGCAGGTCAAGCGGTTCAAGCTCAAGGCCCGGTAAAGTACATCAGGATACCCCATGATAACCAAAGGAGGAGTTTTCATGAATAAGACGATTGCCGCTTCCAACGCCCCCGCCGCGGTAGGCCCCTACTGCCACGCCAAGCTGGCCGGCGGCACGCTGTATACCTCCGGACAGCTGGGCCTGATCCCCGCCACCGGCGAGCTGGCCCAGGGGGTGGAGGCCCAGGCCGCCCAGGCTCTGGACAACCTGAAGGCCGTGCTGGAAGCCGCTGGAATGGGGCTGGAGGATGTGGTCAAGACCACTGTCTTCCTGGCGGATATGAACGATTTTGCCGCCATCAACGCCGTCTACGCCAAATATTTCCCCGGCGAGGCCCCTGCCCGCTCCTGCGTCCAGGTCGCGGCCCTGCCCAAGGGCGGCCTGTTCGAGATCGAAGCCGTGGCGGTAAAATAAACCATAATACAAAAACACCCGAGGAAATCATTTCTCGGGTGTTTTTCTTATCTTCTGCCAAAATATCGGGACGTGCGCTCCGTGTAAAGGATGTAGCCCCCTCCGAACATCCTCCTCATATGCTCTTCCTCCTGTAAAATTTGGAGATGCAGCATTACTGCCGCCCAGAGTGAAACCACAAGCAGGGGGATGTTGAAAAACAAAAGGCACATGGACATGTACAGCAGGTCAAAGCCAACAAAGGCGGGATTTCTGCTCCACTGATAGATGCCGGAGGTGATCAATTCTGTTTTTTCCTCTGGGATGCCCACCCTCCAGCTGGTTTTCATTGTAATGACCGCCAGTCCGAAGATGGCGATGGCCAAAACGCCTGTCAGCAGCCCAATTATTCTGACCCACGCCGCCGGCGGGTTTTTCACGGCAAAAATACTGCATACGCTGGCTACAATGACAAGCACGTTGGCCAAGCTCATGATTTTTTCCGTGATCAGCACCTTTGGCGGCTTATTTCCAATTCCCGCCTGGTTCGTTTTGATGGAGCGTCTGTTCTGCGATATCAGCTTGAAGACATAAAATCCATAGAATACAAGCAGAATCGCGGCTGCCAATAGTCGAAATACCATCTTGACTCCTCCTGCAAACCTCCGTCAGGGGGTTCCCTGCCGGTCGATTTCCTCCTTGGACTCCCGGCCCTGGCGCAGCAGTTCCTCCAGGCCCGCCCGGTCCCCAGCGGCGATGGCCTGCCGGGTCTGGTCCATGGCGGAGATCAGCTGGTCGATCTCGGACAGCAGGGCTTCCCGGTTCATAAGGAACAGCTCCGCCCAGACCGACTCGTTGAGGCAGGCCACCCGGGTCATGTCCCTGTAGCTGCCGCCGGCGAAGCCCAGGCACCGCCGGGAAGCCGGGCTTTTCACGTAGCAGTTGGACACCACGTGGGCCAGCTGGGAGGTGTGGGCGATCATCCGGTCGTGGGTCTGGGGGCCGCAGACCTCGACCCGCTGAAAGCCCACCTGGCGGAACAGGCCGCTCAGCTCCTCGATATCGCCCTCCGCCGTGGCGGCGGTGGGGGTCAGGACCATGCTGGCCCCCTGGAACAGATCCGGGAAGGAGCGGCCATACCCCGCCTTTTCCAGGCCTGCCATGGGGTGGCCGCCGGTGTACCGCAGGCCGTATTCCAGCGCCAGAGGAGCAACCTCCTCCACTACCGCCGTTTTCACCCCCACCAGGTCCACCACCTGGGCCCCGCGCTTCATCAGCGGAATGGCCCGGCGGAGGTATTGGATGGTGGCCTGGGGGTAGAGCACCGGAATCAGCAGGTCGCACTGGGACAGCAGAGCGTCGCCGGCGATGCCGTCGATGGCGCCGTCGGCCAGGGCCTTCTCCGCCACCGACCGGGTGCGGTTCCAGCCCCAGACCCTGTGGTCCGTGTACTTTTTCAGGGCCTTCGCCATGGAGCCGCCCTCCAGCCCCAGGCCCGCCACCACAATCAGCTTTCCCATAGTTATGCTCCTTTGCCGTCCAAACGGAGGCACAGCTGGCCTCCGCCCTGTAATTCGCTGGGTTAAAGCAGGTTAATTATAGCGTCCAGACCGTTGGAATGTCAAGATGGAAATACATTGGGGAAATTGATAAAGGACCAGAGGTCCTAAATTACCCTCGGCCAGCTTGGAGCGATTTACAAAATCTTTCAAAATCAGGAGGACGGCCGCAGCCGCCCTCCTGTTGTTAGGGCTTGTTTGAAACATGTCAATACGCCCAAACGGCGGTCTTTTTTCCGCCATACTGCCCCAATTTTTCTTAAAATACATCCAGTATTCCTGCAAAAAATTGTGTTTGTCAGGCGGAAAAATTCCTCACCGTTGTGCATATTTCCATTTTTCAAACAGCGCCTAATCATCGTCATCCAAAGCAAACAGCGGATTGTTGTCCGCATCAATGCTTGGCATAGGTTTTGTGCTCCCTGTGTGCTGATAGGCGTGGATATCAGCGCCGTCACTGATGTCATGATCCATAAAAGTACCGTTATCCACAAGCGGCTGCAGCGCCTGGATGATAAAATACTCACCCCAACTGGTACCGCCATTGACAGGGGCTGTAAGGTTTAGCTCGGACAGCTCCTCAAAATTTTTAATATCAGAAGGAGAATAGCACGTCTTTGTCAACATGGCCTCTGGAATCAGCCTCGCATACCGTTCATACACGTCGGCTCTGAGGTACGCATAGGCGCGGTGGCCATCAGATATTTTCTGGCTCAGCCTTTCGCGCAAGTCTTTTGATTCTTCATTCGCGGTAAACTTTTCCGCTAATTTTTGCATCAGACTCTTGGGGTAGAGATCCTGCAATCGTTGCTGGATTACTTCTGTCTCACTGTTTATTGTGCCGCCATTGTATATCAAACCGCCCTTTTTCTCTATCGCGCGAATATGGTGGGAATAATAATACCTTTTAGCCTGCAAACCGAGATAGGGCGGATAAGCCGGCAGGGGCTGCCCCTCCGCAATCTTCTTTTTGATGTCGGACAAGACGCCGAAAGAGATATATGGGCCTACAATGAGGCAAAATACAATCCGTAAAAACCCAAATGTCAACAGTGAAGTTAAGCTTTTCGCTAAATAGAGCTTATCGACCCTCGGGTTCAACGTGTTGGGTGTAGCGCGACAAAATTTTTGAGAAACTCGGACAGCGAAAATGAGAAAAAATAGCGGATTTCTTAGAAGTAATTCTAAGCCCGCCCGCTTGCGGCGACG
>JAAWNI010000081.1 GCA_022798855.1 Lawsonibacter sp.
GGTCCCGGGTGACCACGCTCCCCGCGCCCACCACCGTGTTGTCCCCGATGGTGACTCCGGGCATGACCAGCACTCCCGCGCCCAGCCAGCAGTTCCTCCCCACCCGGATCGGGGCGTTGAACTGGAGGCCCTGCTCCCGCAGCGCGGGGTCTATGGGGTGGCCCGCCGTGGCCAGCACCACATTGGGCCCAATCTGGCAGAAGTCGCCCACATAGATATGCGTGTCGTCCACCAGGGTCAGGTTAAAGTTGGCATAGATTTTTTTGCCGAAGTGGACATACCGCCCGCCGAAGTTGGTGTGAAGGGGAGTCTCAATATAGCAGTCCTCCCCGATTTCGGCGAACATTTTTTGGAGCATGGCGGCTTTCTCCTCCAGCTGGGAGGGCCGCAGCTGGTTGAACTCATGCAGGCGGTCCAGGCATTGCAGCTGTTCTCGCTGGAGGGACTCGTCCCCGGGGAGATACAGAAATCCGCCGTGCTGTTTTTCGCGGATGTCCATAAAAAGCGCCTCCTTTTTAAGAAAAACCCGCAAACGACATCCGTTTGCGGGTTTTTGGGATTTACTCCGCGGCCTCCTCGATGATGGAGACCTGCTTGCGGTCCTTACCCAGCCGGTGGAACTTCACCCGGCCGGACTTCATGGCGAACAGGGTATCGTCGCTGCCCTTGCCCACGTTGACACCGGGGTGGATGTGGGTGCCCCGCTGGCGGACCAGGATATTGCCGGCCAGCACGAACTGACCGTCGCCCCGCTTCACGCCCAGCCGCTTGGACTCAGAGTCCCGGCCGTTGCGGGTGGAGCCGACGCCCTTTTTGTGGGCGAAAAACTGCAAACCGATATTCAGCATCACTTACACCTCCAAAACGGAAATATGTTCGGGGTACTCCTCCGCCAGCTGCACCAGGTGGACCATGAGGGCGGCCAGAAGGGTCTGGCAGGTGCTCTCGTTGGTCTGGCCCAGGCCGTTGGGGAGTTTTAGGGAGAGGAACGCGTCCTTTTCCCGCACCTTCACCGCGGCCTCCAGACCCAGCACGTCGTTGACGGCGCACTCGGTCATCCGGACGGCGCTGGTGACGGCGGCGCACACGATATCCTCTCCCTCTGGGGCAAAGCCGCTGTGGCCCTGTACCTCAAAGCCGGCGATGCGGCTGCCCTGGGAATGGAACGTGACGGTGGTCATCAGGCCTTGACAGCGCTGATCTGGACCTTGGTGTAGGGCTGGCGGTGGCCCTGGCGCTTGCGGTAGCCCTTCTTGGGGGTGTACTTGAAGATGCGGATCTTCTTGCCCTTGCCGTTCTTCACCACGGTGGCGTCCACGCTGGCGCCGGCCACGGTGGGCGCGCCAAAGGTGGCCTTGTCCCCGTCCAGAACGGCCAGCACCTGGTCGAAGGTCACGGTCTGCCCGGCCTCGGCCTCCAGCTTCTCGATGAACAGAGTGTCGCCCTCCGCCACCTTGTACTGCTTGCCGCCGGTCACGATGATTGCCTTCATACGATTCAACTCCTTCATTACGGACTCGCTCTCCCAGGCGGGGTTGTCCCTCTTGTGATACCTGTTCAATGCGGCCCTAATATTCTACCAATATCCATATAACTTGTCAAGTCTTTCTTTTGAAAAATTTTTAGTACAGTTTTGATTTGTCGATTTTGACAGTTTTCCTGAAAAAACAATAGACTTTCCGGAGAAAATATGGTAATATATTCACAAATACTGGCAGAGAGGAGATGCGTAGTGCTATGATGTGTTGAGAGCAATTAAATGCAACTGTTAAAATTAAGACATACCATTAGGAGGAGAATGGTGAAGAGGACTAATTTAGCGCAGTGGTTTTTCTTGCTCAATATTCTTGGCCTTTGTGTGATTCTGCTCCTCATGGCCTATCAGCATATAAAACAGCCAAAGCCAAGGGTTATGATTATCCCTTCGGAATGGGAAAACAGTGAATGTTATATTCGCAACGTGACCTGTCCAAAGGATGAAGAGATTTGGCGGGCTGTACCAGATACTGAACTTTGCGATAAGCTGATTGCCCTATGTACACATATGGAACAGTTTCGCCCCACTATTTCAGTGGATATAGTATTAGGCGAAAAATCTGACTCAAGTTCTGCTTTCCCCAGCGCCCATCTCAATTTGTGGGACAGGTCCCGTTCATATGGCTGTACCGTCACACTCTTCAATGTGGACAAGCAGCTGTCCCTGGACTATATCTATCGGGAAGCCCCTGTGGTATCTGTTGTCACCTATACCATTGAACAGGAAGGCGTCTATTACCACACCAACAACAAAACGATGTGGTATTGTACCATGCCAGCTGCCGACTTTGCAGCGCTTTACGAGACGATTCAGACATACGGGGCTGGCGAGTTGGTTTCCGAGTTCTATAAATAGCGGCGCTTCAGGGATGTGGTTTATTGCGTCTCTGCATTTTGAAAATGTGTTTTGCCAAACACGGTACGTCTCGATGATGGATGTAGAGACACGCGCTCCTGGAAGGGGTCAAATTTTCCAGGCGGACCGAAAGAAGAACAGTGAGACTCCTTGACATAGAACACCCCCGCCCAGCTCCGGGCGGGGGTGTGAATTTAGGAATTTTTCTTGCGGCTTTTCTGGAGACCCGTCCCTATCGCTTCTTTTTATCCTATGAGGACGTGATTCCTTGTATCCCTATGAAAGATAGCACAATTTTATAATAACTTCTGTTCATGTTATATAATTCCTTTTATACTTTTTTATATAAAATAAACATTGACATACTTTACTTCAAATGTTATTATGTGGATGAAACAAAAGATATTTAATCCCATATCACCGGGGGCGCGAAAGGAGCAGACCAATGGGCAATTGAATCTAACTAACATAACCAGTCATAACAGCACATGACCGATAGGAGGAGTCAAAATGAAAAAATTGGTATCGTATGTTTTACTGTTGGCGACTATGCTGAACATCTTTGTCGTGTCTGCGTCTGCATCCACCGCTTCATCTGCCGAAACATTTTATATCAATGGCGAGCAGTATACTTTGGAAAACATTGTAACAGATAAGTATTCGCAGGCTGTCACTAAAGATTGTAACGGTGTAATTGTTGCTGATTTCACTTTTGATTTTACCACCGGGAACATTGTAGACAATTTTACAGGAGATGCAGTGTCTCGCACAAGGCAGATTAAAAATCAAATCGTACCATTTGCAGATTCCAGCAAATATAAGTATAGATATACAGATAGATATACTTTCGATTTGCTTGGCAAAACGGCTCCGTATGCTGCAACCGGTATAATTGTATTGGTAACAGGGGGCAATGTTGCTGCGATAACAGCGGCCAAACGAGCATTTCTCATTGATGCTTTAGCAGGATTAATTGCAGCAGGATGCAATGCTGTAGACGTAGAAGTTGATGTATTTACATATACTGAAAACCACTACTTTCATTATAAATTTGAAGGTTTTCTATGTACTCAAGGAACCAGTGATAGATTCTGGGGACCCTTGGTTTATGAAAAAATGGTGAGAGAAAAGTAATATGAAAGATATGCAAAAAAAAAGACTTCCGTCTCTTCGTACCCGCATCAAAAATTTCTTAGTGGCAATGCTGGCGGTTTTAGCCGTACGGATTCTCTGCGGTACAATAGAAGCTATGGGTTTGGGTTTCAGTCTGACAGAGGTGCTCCGTCTGGCGATGCCGAAGATATGGTCCCAATACCTTGGCAGTCTTGCTGTCGGCGCATTCGTGTTCCTCCTCCTGGAGTACAGGACTAGCAAAAAGGCAAACGCAACAAACGAATCGTAATTTCAACAACACACCCCCGCCCGTTTCCGGGCGGGGGTGTGAATTTTGGAGAGGGGTTCAGTTGCTGCCGAACTCGTTGAAGAACCGGTCGTGGATGGCCTGGACGGCGCGGTCGGCGTCCCGCTCGTCCACCAGGACCGAGACCTTGATCTCGCTGGTGGAGATCATGTTGATATTGATGCCCGCGGAGAACAGGGCCTCAAACATCTTACAGGCCACGCCGGCGTTATTGACCATCCCGGCGCCCACGATGGAGACCTTGGCCACCTCCTCATTGAGCTCCACCGACTGAAAGCCGATGGACTGCTGGTGCTCCTCCAGGATGCGCTTTGCCTCGGGACCGTCGCCGCGGGCCACGGTAAAGCTGATGTCCTTGCTCTCGTTCCGGCCGATGGACTGGAGGATGATATCCACATTGATGTCCTTCCTGGCCAGCAGGGAGAAAATTTTAAAGGCGATGCCCGGCTGGTCGGCCAGGCCCACCAGAGCCAGACGGGCCACGTTCTTGTCCTTGGCGATGCCGCTGACGTGGTTCTTTTCCATGGTTTTGACAACCTCCTTGACTTTTGTACCCATATGACCGCTGAAGCTGGACAGCACCTCCATGTTGACCCCGTACCGCTTCGCCATCTCCACCGAGCGGTTGTGGAGCACCTGAGCCCCCAGGCTGGCCAGCTCCAGCATCTCGTCAAAGGTGATCTCGTCGATCTTCCGGGCTCCCGTCACATGGCGGGGGTCGGCGGTGTAGACGCCGTCCACGTCGGTGTAGATCTGGCACAGGTCCGCATGCAGGGAGGCGGCCAGAGCCACGGCGGAGGTGTCGGACCCCCCCCGGCCCAGAGTGGTGACGTCGTCATACTTGTTGATGCCCTGGAAACCGGCCACCAGCACGATCTTCCGCTTGTCCAGCTCCTTGCGGATGCGCTCGGTGTGGATGCGCTTGATCCGGGCGGCGGAATAGGCTGAATCGGTGAGCATCCCCGCCTGCCAGCCGGTGAGGGATATGGCCTGATAGCCCATGCGCTCGATGGCCATGGCGCACAGAGCAATGGAGATCTGCTCGCCGGTGGCCAGCAGCATATCCATCTCCCGCTTCGAGGCCTTGGGATTGAGCTCCCGGGCCTTTTCAATCAGCTCGTCGGTGGTGTCGCCCTGGGCGGACAGAACCACCACCACGCTGTGGCCCTTGCGGTAGGTCTCGGTGACGATCCGGGCCACGTTGCGGACCTTGTCCGCGTCAGCCACCGAGCTGCCGCCGAATTTTTGTACAATAAGTGCCATGTATGCTATTCCCCCTAAAGGTTTAAATCAATTCGTCGGGGGCGGCCTGTGGCCGCCCGCGATTCCCAAACGGTATCATGTAGGGCGCGACGACCTCGGCGCGCCGCCCGAAACAAGCCGGCACGTTGCTGCGAGCCGGGCACATTGGACAGGCGCGGGCCGCCGGGGTCGTCGGCCCCTACATTCTATTCCGTCAGGCCAGCACCCGGAACAGGGAGCCGGTCTCCAGGCCGGCCAGCTTCTCTCGAATCTCCGGCTCGGTCATAGGCGCAGTGAGGAAGGCGGCCTCGCCGGCCGGTGCGCCGCCCCTGGCCAGCAGCTGAATCTCGCCGCAGCGCTTTCTGGCCTCGTCGGCGGAGAGCTGGGCCCGGACATACCAGGGGGAGACCAGGCAGTCGGCGGACACCACCAGGTCGTCGGCCCCCTCCTCCCAGCCGTTGTGACGGTCCTTCTTCAGGTCCTTGGCAATATCAATCACATCGGCCACCACGGCGGAGGCGGTGGGCAGCTTGCCCGCTCCCCGGCCGTAGAACATCACGTCACCAATGGCGTTGCCGGTGACGGCAATGGCGTTGAACACGTCCTCCACCCCGGCCAGGGGGTTCTCCCCGGGCACCAGGTGGGGCGCCACAAAGGCGCACACCTTGTCCTCCGGCCGGCGCAGGCAGCGGCCCAGCAGCTTGATTTTGCAGCCCACCGAGTCGGCGTAGGCCACATCCTCCAGGGTAACGCCCCGGATGCCCTGGGTGGGCACCTGGTTGGGATAGACGTGCCGGCCGAAGGCCAGGGCGGCCAGGATGCAGATCTTCCGGCAGGCGTCGTGGCCGTCCACGTCGGCGGTGGGGTCCTTCTCGGCGTAGCCGTTGGCCTGGGCCTCCTTGAGCGCCAGATCAAAGGTGAGCCCCGCCCGAATCATCCGCGTGAGGATATAGTTGGTGGTACCGTTGAGGATGCCGGTGACCTGCTCCAGCTGGTTGGCAGCCAGACAGGAGGTGAGAGGCCGCAGGATGGGGATTCCGCCGCCCACGCTGGCCTCGAAGAGATAGCTGCATCCGTTGGCGCGGGCCAGCTGGAGCAGCTCATAGCCGTGGGTGGCTACCAGCTCCTTATTGGAGGTGACCACACTCTTGCCCGCCTTCAGGGCCCGGGTGGTGAAGTCCAGGGCAATGGTGGCCCCGCCGATGGTCTCCACCACGATGTCCACCTCTTGGTCGTTCTCAATGGCGGCGAAGTCCTTCACGAACAGGTCCTTGTAGGGACTGTCGGGGAAATCCCGCACATCCAGAATATATTTCAGCCGCACCAGGTCATCGACCCGGTGGTCGATGAGCCCGCCATTGGTGGTAAGCACCTCGGCCACGCCGGAGCCCACGGTGCCAAATCCTAAAATTGCTACGTGTACCATTTTTTCTCCTCCAGAATTCATTTTGTCATCTGCGGGGGCGGCTGTCAGCCGCCCCCACAGATTGTCTTCAGCTTCTATCCCGCTAAAATCTCGCACTTAATGACCCCGGCCCCGGCGGAGACGTGGGCCAGCACTTCCTCCAGACTGTCCTGGAGGGCGGAGGTCTCCGCTGTCATCGTGACCACGGCGCAGCCGTTCACGGGGATGCTCTGGTTGATGGTGAGGATATTCACTCCGGTGCCCGCCAGCACATTCAGCGCCCCGGACAGCACCCCCGGCTCGTCCTTGAGCAGCACCTGAAAGGTGACAATGCGGCCATGGAGCATGTCGTTGAAGGGGCGCACCGCATCCTTATACTTATAAAAGGCGCTGCGGCTGATGTTTACCGCCTGGGCCGCGCCGTTGACGGTCTTCTCCTCTCCTGTTTCCAGCAGGCGCTTGGCCTCGGCCACCTTCCGGAAAATCTCCGGCATGGCCTCGGCCTCCACGATAAAATATTTCGCTGGACCGCTCATAGCTCTCCTCCCCTCTCACAGAGATTGTCCGTGTTGTGCGGCCATTTGTTTTTAAGCTGTGGTCTATTGTAACACAGCCGCCTCCAGGCCGCAACCGAAATAGTTTCGTCTTTACGGAGAAACTTCACCTGGAAAAAGGGGGGTGCAGCCGTCATATTATACAGCAACAGCGCCGCAGGCGGCCGCCTGCGGCGCTGTCAGTCTTGTCTTACCCCGCCATGCCGTCAGAGGGGCGCAGGGGGTCGGAGGGCAGAGTCGGCACATTAGGGAACACCGAGCCTCCGCCGGGGTTGGGGTTCCAGGGATTGACCTCCTCCCAGGGCTCATCCGGGCTGGTGGGATTGCTTGGATCGGTTGGATTGCTGGGGTTATTGGGCTCACTGGGATCAGTGGGATCGTAGGGGTAATACGGGGCGTTTGGATCAACGGGATTATTGGGGTCGTTGGGGTCGGGGTCCGTCACAGGGGCCTCGGTGTGGACGGTGCAGGGCCCGCAGGAGGAGACGTTGGCATAGCGCCAGATGTCGTCGTCCGCCACGGCGGTGGCAACCTGCTCCCGCTCGAAGTTGGGCGGGCAGAATTGCCGCTTGCTCTCCTCGGGGCAGAACTCCCCCGCCAGGTGATACAGGCCGGTGGCGCTGCCGTCCTCCTTAAGGACAGGGCTGTCCACACAGACGGTAATCACGCTCTCCGCAGTGTGGAAGGTGCAGATCTGGCCCTCGGGGTAGTCCTCGGGGAAGATGGAGCCGCTGGCCGTCCGGCCGCCCCGGGGGTCCATGGAGCAGTACTCGGTGGCGGGCAGGCCGGAGTCCAGGCAGTAGGTGATGGTCCGCCGTCCTCCCGGGTCCTCGTAGTTCTTGTCGGGCAGGCCCTCGTGAAGCCGGGTCATCACCTTATTCCACAGCACCAGGGCGGGGTTCTCATAGTTTCTGGTAATCATCTTCTGGTTCCGGGCATAGCCTGTCCACACCACGGTGGTGTAGTAGGGGGTGTAACCGGCGAACCAGCGGTCGTAGTCCTCGCTGGTGGTGCCCGTCTTGCCGGCGGCGTGCTGACCCTTAATGCCGTAGCCTCCGGCGGTGCCGTTAAACACACCCTGGAGCATATTGTTCATATACCAGGCGGTTGATACCTTGATGACCTCTTCCTCCTCGGGCATTACCTCCAGCAGGGGAATCTCCTTGCCGTCCACCATTTGGGTCACCCGGGTGAAGGTGCGGGAGGAGTTGTATTTGCCCTGGTTGGGGAAGACGGAGTAGGCCTCGGCCATGTCCCGGGCGTTGGTGCCGTTGGTCAGGCCGCCCAGGGCCAGGGGGGCGATGCTCAAATCGCTCTTCCACTCGCCGTAGACCATCCGCCCCGGCTCCAGCTCAATGTGGTAGCGGTCCTGGACAAATTTGAAGCTCTCCTCCGGGGTGACGTAGTCCCCCATAAGACGGACGGCCACCGTGTTCACCGAGCGCCGGAGGGCGTCGTAGATGACGGTCTGCCCCCGGTAGTGGGCGGCGCCCGAGTTCACCGGCCAGGCCTTGCCCCCCATAATCTGATAGGGGTAGTCATCAATTATGCTGTAGGGGGTGATCTTCCCCATCTCGATGGCCGGGGCATAGACGGCCAGAGGCTTGAAGGAGGAGCCAGGGGAGCGGTTTCCGTCGCCATTGGCGTAGTTGCTGCCCAGGTTCACCGTCTTGTCGCCGAACTGGCCGGCAATGGCCACCAGGTTGTGGCTCTGGTTGTCAATGACGGCGATGGCGGACTGCATCAGCTGGCCGTCCCGCGAGGTGTAGTTGAGGTTGTCGCGGTTGGTGTAGATCTCATCCACAATAGCTTGGGCGTCCGGGTCAAAGCAGGTGTAGATGCGCAGGCCGCCCCGGCTCAGGGCCTGACTGGCCTGGCGGTCAGACCAGTTAAATTCGCGCATCAGAGCCTCCTTCACATCGGAACGGACGGTCTCTTCATACCATGTGTAGATGTGGGTGTCGTTCTCCTCCTGCTGGTCCTGGACAAAGACCAGCTCCTGGGCCATGGCCTGATCATACTCCGCCTGGGAAATCTTTTCCTGCTCCAGCATACACTGCAGTACAAGCCCCTGGCGGTACTTGTTCCACTGCCGGGCGTTCCACAGCTCGCCTGTGCTGGTCTTGGAGCGGGCAAAGGAATACGGTCCATACCTGGAGGGATTGTTGGTGATGGAGATGAGGCTGGCGCACTCGGCCAGGGTGAGCTCTGACACCGGCTTGCCGAA
>JAAWNI010000082.1 GCA_022798855.1 Lawsonibacter sp.
GGGGGAGGGCCGCCGGGTGAAACCCGGTGGCGGGGGGATTCTGTACCCGGTGAGGTGCCACCCCCTCCGGCCGCTCCGCGGCCACCTCCCCCATAAAGGGGGGGGCTTTTTCCGCTCCCAACTACCGTGGGCAGCCCATCAAAATTGTACGTTTCCATACATTTAATGGAAACGGCGGAAAACTATGTCCAAACACCTTGACGAACGCGGTTGGAAACGGTATGATTGGACGGATAAAAAAGGAGGGTTACTTCATGACTTACCAAGAACTACTAGAGGCCGCCCGGACATGCAGCGGCCCATACTGTAAAGCCTGCCCAGTGTGCAACGGCCGCGCCTGCAAAAACACCATGCCCGGCCCCGGTTCCAAGGGGACGGGGACGGTGGCGGCCCGGAACTACGACGCCTGGCAGGAGGTCTGTCTGAACATGGACACCATCTGCGCCAACGGCCCGGCGGACACCCGGTTCACGCTCTTCGGCGAGGTTTACGACCTGCCTGTTTTCGCCGGCCCTGTGGGGGCGGTAAAGCTCCACTACGGCGATAAATTCACCGACCAGGAGTACAACGATATTTTAGTCCCCGCCTGCGTCCAGGCGGGCATCGCCGCCTTCACCGGCGACGGCACCGACCCCACGGTTTTCGCGGCGGCGGCCAAGGCCATCGGGGCCAGCGGCGGCAAGGGCATCCCCACCGTGAAGCCCTGGGACCGGGACACGCTGTTCGCCAAGCTGGACCAGGCCAAGTCCTCCGGGGCGAAGATGTTCGCCATGGACATCGACGCCGCCGGCCTGCCCTTCCTCAAGGGGCTGAACCCCCCCGCCGGCTCCAAGACGGTGGCCGAGCTGCGCGAGGTCATTGAGTACGCCGGAGTGCCCTTCATCCTCAAGGGGGTCATGACGGCCAAGGGGGCGCGGAAGGCCCTGGAAGCCGGAGCGGCGGGCATCATCGTGTCCAACCACGGCGGCCGGGTGCAGGACGGCGTCCCCGCCACCGCCGAGGTCCTCCCGGCCATCGCTGAGGCCGTCAAGGGCCAGCTGGTGGTGATGGTGGACGGAGGCATCCGCACCGGCGTGGACGTGTGCAAGGCCCTGGCCCTGGGGGCCGACGCCTGCGTGCTGGCCCGGCCTTACGTCACCGCCGTCTACGGCGGCGGGGCCGAGGGGGTCCGGGTATATACCGACAAGCTGAAAGGAGAACTGGCTGACACCATGGCCATGTGCGGCGTCCACTCGCTGGCGGAGATCAGCCGGGAAATGATTTTCTAATATGGTCCGGCCAAAATTTTACGATATCAGCGCGCGGCAGACCCGGCAGACCATCGCCTTCGCCCTGTGGGGCGGCGCCGCCATCGCCGTCATCCTGCTGATTACAACGGTCTGGGTAACTACCCGCGCCCGGGCGGGCACCAGCCAGGCGGCCGCCCAGGTGAGCGAGTTTTATCTGGAGGAGCTGGCCGGCCGCCGGGCCCAGGTGGTCTCCGAAGCGCTGAAAAGCAACATTGAATACATAAACAACGCCCTGAGCCTTCTGGAGCCCGCCGACCTGGCGTCGGTGGAGTCCCTGGAGCACTTTCTGGAGACAGCGAAGTCCCTTTACGGCGCGGACCAGTTCGCCCTGGTGGACGAGAACGGCACGGTCTACCCCCGGAAGGACGCCGAAAATCTGAGCGCCTACGGCGTCCTCTTCCAGGCCCTGGCCGGACCGGCCATCAGCACCTCCAACCTGGACGGGACGAGAAAGCAGGTGGTCCAGGCCATCCCCGTCACGGGGTTCACCTTCCAGGGGGCTGAAATCCAGGCCTGCTTCATCCAAATCGACATTGTGGAAATGCTCCGCTCCCTGGCCCTCCAGACCGACGACAACAGCATCTTCTGCAACCTCTACCGCCGTGACGGCGAGAGCCTGACCTCCGGCAGCTTTGAATACCTGAACATAGGCGACAACCTCCTGTCCACCCTGGCGGAGTCGGAGCTGGCCCCCGGGTACAGCTATGAGAAGGCCCGGAGCGATTTCTCCAGCGGCGGCAGGGGCCATATCTCCTTCTACTACCAGGATATCTACGGGGACCTGTGCTACGTCCCGGTGGAGGGCAGCGACTGGATGCTGACCATCCTGATTCGAAACAATGTCATCACTGAGCAGATCAGCTCCATCAGCTCCAGCCTGATGCTCCGGAGCATCGTACAGATCACCATCACCGTCGCCTCCATGCTGGCGGTGTCCATGCTCATCATCCTCCAGACCAGAAAGAGCGCCGCCCTGCTGCTGGCCCAGGAGAAGGCCAACGGGGACCAGATCCGGGAGGCCTACGCCCAGGTCGAGCAGCAGCAGACCGCCATGGAGATGATCCACGCCTCCATGGGCTCCGGGCACTGGTCCATGAATTTCGACAAAAGCGGAGAGATCACCTCCTGCTCCTGGTCGGATGTATTCCGGACCATGCTGGGCTACCAAAACACGGAAGACTTCCCCAACCAGCTGGAGTCCTGGTCCGGCCTGATCCACGAGGAGGACAGGGAGCGCGTCCTGAAGGCCTATTGGGACGCTGTGGAGGACTACACCGGCCAGACGGTCTTCGATGTGGAGTACCGCCTGTACACCAACCACAACGGCTGCCGGTGGTTCCGCTCCGCCGGACGGCTGTCCCGGCGGGAGGACGGCTCCCCCATCACCTTCGTGGGCCTGTTTCTGGACATTGACGACAGCCGGAAGATGAAGGAGCGGCTGGAGCGGCAGAAAATCAACCTCCAGGACGCCCTGACCGCCGCCCAGCACGCGAACCGGGCCAAGACCACCTTCCTGAACAACATGTCCCACGACATCCGGACCCCCATGAACGCCATCATCGGCTTCACCTCCCTGGCGGCGGCCCACGTGGACGACCCTGAGCAGATTCAAAACTACCTGTCCAAAATCGCCACCTCCAGCAACCACCTGCTCAGCCTGATCAACGACGTACTGGACATGAGCCGCATCGAGAGCGGCCGGATGAAGATCGAGGAGGCGGAGTCCTCCCTGATTGAGGTCATGGAGAACCTCAGGACCATCGTGCAGACCGACGCCACCGCCAAGCATTTGGAGTTCCGCATCGACACGGCGGAGGTAGTCAATGAGCATGTGATGTGCGACCGGCTGCGGCTGAACCAGATGCTGCTCAACCTGCTGAGCAACGCCATGAAGTTCACCATGCCCGGGGGGACGGTCAGCGTCCGGGTCGCCCAGAAGGGCCCCGCCCGGGAGGGACAGGCCGCCTACCAGTTCCAGGTGAAGGACACGGGCATCGGCATGAGCCGGGAGTTCCTGGCCCACGTCTTCGACCCCTTCGAGCGGGAGCGCTCCAGCACCGTCAGCGGCATTCAGGGCACCGGGCTGGGCATGGCCATCACCAAAAACATCGTGGACATGATGGACGGCGAGATCACCGTGGAGAGCGAGGAGGGCAAGGGCACCACCTTCACTGTGGACCTTCAGCTGAAAACCTGCTCCTCCCCGGTCCGGCCGGAGGAGGGCGCTCAGCCCGGCGGCTTGCAGACGCTGGCGGAGGAGGTGGATTCCGCCGCCCGCTCCGACGCAATCAAGGGCAAGCACATCCTGCTGGCGGAGGACAACCTGCTCAACCAGGAGATTGCTGTGGAGATACTCCAGGCCGCCGGCTTCACCGTGGAGGTGGTGGGTGACGGCGGCGACGCCGTGGAGCGGATCAGGACGGCCCAGGCCGGCCAGTTCGACCTGGTCCTGATGGACATTCAAATGCCCCTTATGGACGGCTACGAGGCCACCAGGCGGATACGCGGCCTGAACCTCCCCGGCGTCTCGGACCTCCCCATCATCGCCATGACCGCCAACGCCTTCGACGAGGACCGGCGGGCGGCGCTGGCCGCCGGAATGAACGGCCATATCGCCAAGCCCATCGACATCCCCAAGCTGCTGGCCCTTCTGGAACAGCTCCTGGTGTAAGAGCCTGTTTAGCATTTCTCCGCGCCTGTCTTGGCGGTGTATTTTCCGCCCTGACTGCGTTAAAAACCCTTGCCATCCGTCAGGATGCCTGCGGATTTTTGCCTTGCAGGGCAAAAAATCCTCTCGTCAATCCAAACACGTCGAGATGCTAAACAGGCTCTAAAAAATGGCTGCTACTCTTGGAGTAGCAGCCATTTTTTTACAAATTTTTGGGTGTGCCGCCTATAGGGCGATTCTTTAGAAGCGCTCAGTACCTCACGGCCCCGGCCAGGAGCATAAACCCCGTGCCAATGGCCAGATAAATCCCCACCAAAGGCAGGAAGTACCTCAGCCACTTTGAATAGCTCATCTCCGCCAGGGCCAGACAGCCCACCAGGGTATTGGAGATAGGCGAGACTAGATTGACCAGTCCGTCCCCCAGCTGGAAGGCCAGCACCGCCGACTGCCGGGAGAGGTCCAGGGCGTCCGCCAGGGGGACCATCAGGGGCATCGCCACCGCCGCGTGGCCTGAACCGGAGGTAATCAGCAGGTCGAGCAGGGCGTTGGCGTAGAACATGCCCAAGAGGTTGGCCCAGGTGGGGAGCCGCTCCACCAGAAGGAGCAGGGAGTAGATCACGCTGTCCAAGATTCCGCCCTGGACCAGCACCAGCCGCAGGGCGGCGGCCATGCCGATGGTCAGCCCGCCGGCCACCATCTTCCGGCACCCGGCGGCCAGCAGGGCGCAGACCTGGTTGGCCCCAAAACCGGCGGCGGCGCCGCACAGCAGGCCCAGCACCAGAAAAACGGCGGCGATCTCCCCGACGCTCCAGCCCCGGGCGCTGACGCCCCAGACCACCAGGGCCAGCGCCCCCAGCAGCAGGGCCAGCACCAGCCCCTGGCGGAGGGTAAAGGGGGCCGGCTCCGGGAGGAGGAAGCCCTCCCCCTCCCCGGGGCGCCCGGCTCTGTAGAGGATATACGCGCTGGTGGCGGCCACCAGCACGGCCAGCAGCAGCCACCGCAGCCATGCCCCGGAGTAGAGGGGCAGCTCCGCGATGGTCTGGGCAATCCCCACCGAGAAGGGGTTGTAAATTCCCGCCGCGAAGCCGGCGTTGGTGCCCAGCATCACCATGGCCATGCCTGTTCCGGCGTCGTAGCCCAGCGACCTGGCCGCCGCTATGCCCAGGGGGAGGAAGACGATGGAAGCGGTGGTCAGGCCCATGGTGAAGCCGAACACCGAAAACACCCCCACAAAGGCCGGGACCAGCCACGCCCGCCTGCCCGCGAACCGTCGGGCCACCCAGGCGCACAGGGCGGCCACCGCCCCGCTCTCCAGAATAACCTCAAAGGCCCCGCCCAGGAAAAAGACGAAGAAAATCAGCTTGGGGGCCGGCCCGGTGGAAAAGGCTTCAAAGACCAGGCTGGGCAGGCGCCAAGGGGCCACCGGGGCGGGCTCCGTGTAGGCGAAGCTGCCCGGGAGGACCACCGTCTGCCCGGTGGCTTCGTTGAAGGCCCGCTGATAGCTGCCCGCGGGGATGATCCAGGTCAGGGCCGAAGCCGCCAGGAGCAGCACCGCCAGAATCAGAAGGACATGGGGCGTTTTCCGCTTGCCCATGGGCACCCTCCCCTCCGTCCGGTCAGGACCGCCGGACCGGCCCGGTGCTGGTCCGGACCACCAGAGCCGGCTGGAATATCTGCCGGTGCTGGGCTTCCTGGCCCTCCCCCTCGATCAGGTCCATGGCCAGCCGCACCGCCGCCCTGCCCAGCTCCGCCATAGGGGTGTGGAGGGTGGTCAGGCCGATGTTCGGGTAGAGCCCAAAGTACAGGTCGTCGTGGCCCACCACCGACACATCGCCGGGCACTGACAGCCCGTGGAGCTTGAGGGTGTTCATCGCCCCGATGGCCATGTAGTCGCTGGCGCACCAGAGGGCGGTGGGCAGCTCCCCCCGCTCCAGCAGGGCCTCCACCGCGTCCATCCCCGCCTGCATGGTGTTGGCCGCGCAGCCCATCCGGAGGATTTTGGGGCGGAGCCCCCGGCGCTCCATGGCCTGGGTGTAGCCCTCCTCCTTCTGGAGGATGGTCCGGTTCTCCGGCTCATAGGTGAGCAGGGTGATGTTTCTGTGGCCCAGGCCCGCCAGGTGCTCCACCGCCAGCCCGCCGCTACGGCGGTAGTCGCACAGCAGGGCGTAGGGCTCCCCCGGGTCGGTCTTTCCGCCGATGAAGATGACGGGGGTGGCCCCGCAGGCCGCCTTGATCCGGGAGACGTCGCTGGTGCAGGAGGCCACGATCAGCGCCCCCACCTGGTTGCCCACCATCATGGCGCAGTGCCGCTCCTCCATTTGAAGGCTCCGGTGGCTGCTGCCCAGCATGACGCAGAACTCATGGGCGGCCGCCGCCGCGCTGACCTCGTTGAAAATCAGGTCATAGGCGGTGTTCTCCCCCATGGCGGGCACCACCATGCCGATGGTGCTGGTGCGCTGGAGGTAGAGGTTCCGGGCGGCCAGGTTGGGGGTATAGCCGATCTCCTCCGCGATCTTCTTCACCCGCTCCTTGGTGGCGGCGGAGATATCCGGGGCGTCCCGCAGCGCCTTGGACACCGCCACGTGCGACACCCCCGCCAGCCGGGCGATGGTCTTTAAGGTTGGACGGTTTTGCATCCTGTCACCCCGCAAATCTGTATAGTGCTTTTATTATAGTAAATTTTATCGTGAAAGACAAGGACAAAATATTTCGGGGCGCGTCCGTCTCATAAATTTGGAGGGCATTTGTGGGTACGTCATATAGGGCAGGAGTTCTACCCCTGCCTATCATAAATAGGGACAGAATCAGGCAAGGGCAGAGCCCTTGCCCTACATTACGAAGGGTATTCTAAGTTTATGGGACAAGCGTGATTGGGGGGCGCATATTATGCTCCCGCTCCGTCCTCAGCAAGACATGCGATGCAGGGCGCGGCGGCCCGGCGCGCCGTTTTTCGGAAAAGGCAAGCCAAGGCCGCCCCTATAAAAACACAGCCCGGGATTCCTCCCGGGCCGCGCTTCCTATTTTACTACGATGACGCGGATGCGTCCGCCCTCGGACCCCGCCTTGTCATACCATGCGGTGAGGTTCTTTCCGGCCTCCTCCGCCCGGGCCAGGCTGGACAGGTAATATCTGCCGCCCCGCAGCTCGTAGACCACCACGCTGTCGGACAGGGTGAACCGCTGGCTGCCCGCCGCGTACTGGTTCCCCGTCAGCTGGCCGTCCTTGGCGGCGGTGAGGGGGTACAGCCGCTCGGGGCTGGCCGGGTCGCCCACGATCTGGACGGGCCCGCCGGTGGCCAGGAACTTGGTGCCGCCGGAGAAGCTGTAACTCACGCCGCCCACGTCATACTGGTAGGAGCAGTAGCGGCTCAGCCCCTCCCCCTGCTCCTCGAAGTGGGTGATGATGCCGTAGGAGTAGACGTCACCGGTGACGTTGTTCAAAATCAGCGTCTCGATCTCCCCCTGGGTGTTCAGGGCGTACCAACGCACCTTGCCGCTGTCCAGGTTCAGCCCGGCCAGCCGCTTGGGGTAGAGCACCGCCCCCCGCTTGTCGCCCACGTCCAAAATCTCCACGTTCTGGGCGAAGGCATACTTGCCCAGCTTGGCGCCGTCGGCGCTCACCTTGCCGGTGAGGGTGGCGCTGGTCAGCCCCCGGAGGGCCACCTCGCCCCCCTGGCCCACCACGGCCCGGACCACACCGCCTTCCCGGTGGCCCCCTTTGGCCTGGTACTGATAGGTCTGGCCGTCGGTGGCCAGAAGGGTGACAGTCTGGGCGGTGTAGGTGCCGCCGTCTCCGTCGGGGTAGGTGGTGTTAGAAGTCTCCAGCACCACGCCCACCCGCTCGCCGGCGCTGGCGGACGCGTCGGCCACAGCGGCCACGCCGCCGCTCCGGCCCAGAAGCAGGGTGACGGTATTTCCCAGGTGATACTCCCCCAGGTCGGACAGGGCGTAGGCCGCCGCCGAGCTCTCGATCTCATAGGTCCGGCCCGCCACCGTCACAGAGGTGGGGCTGGCCCGGTCGGGCGCGATGGCCTGGATGGCCCCGGTGGCCTTCTTGGCATAGGCCCACACCGTGCTCATGGAGGAATTCCAATAGATTACGTCGTAGTCCTGGACGGCGGAGGCGGCAACCAGGCTGCCGTTGCGGTACACCTTGCCGGGGGTGAAGGGCAGCTGCGACTGCCAGCCCCGCTGGGCCACCACCGGGCCCTCCATCTCCCCGTTGATCAGGGAGACAAGGTTGGGCCTGCCCGAAGCGTCCAGGCTGTGGCCCAGCTGCTGGATGTAGGGCGCCCCCTCCTTGGTCCGGGCGGAGAGCAGGTTGTAGAACAGATAGACCGCGTCCTGCCGGGTGAGGGGGGCGGCGGCGCCGGAGGCGCTGACCCCCCGGTCCAGCTTCAGGCTGCGGTACATGGACAGCTGTCCGGTGGGGTAGGCCCCGGAGAAGTCGCTCCGGCTGTAGCCCAGCAGGGCCAGGACCATTTCCGCCCCCTCGGCCAGCTTCATCTCCCCGTCGGGGCGGAAGGTGCCGTCGCTGTAGGCGGTGACCAGCCCCCGGCTTACCGCCGCTTCCACATAGCCGCTGGCCCAGTGGCTCCGGGGGACGTCCGGGTAGGGGGAGGCCGCCGCCTGGCCCACCCCGTCCCCGCCGGGGGTGGCCTTGACGGCCATGGCCGTAAATTCCGCCCGGGTCACCTTCTGGGACAGGTTCTCCCCGGTGGCGATGCCCAGGGCGGTCACCGCCTGGACCGCGTCCTCCAGAGAGGGGGCGGCCCCCGCCGCCGAAACGGGCAGGAGCAGGGCCAGGGTCAGGCATGCCGCCAAAAGGGCGGAGAAAAATCGTTTGGTTTTCATATGATCGCACCTTTCTGGTAGGGCCGCGGCTTGCCGCGGCCGTTCTTTTGGGTCTGAACGCATTTCGAAATACGCGGACACGGCAAGCCGTGTCCCTACGGTAAATCAATCATACCGCAGCGCGTCGATGGGATTCAATTTCGCGGCCTTGTTGGCGGGCAGGTAGCCGAAGAGGACGCCGATGCCCACCGACACACCGAAGCTGAGGAGGATGGCCCCCATGGTGGGGGTGGCGTCGAAGGTAATGCCGCTGGCGCCCATGCTCGCCACCAGCATGCCGCCCAGGAGCATCCCCAGGCCCTTGGCCAGCAGCCAGCCGAAGGCGATGCCCAGCAGTCCGCCGATGGCGGAGGTGGTGCCCGCCTCGATGACGAACTGGCTGCGGATGTCCTTCCGCTTGGCCCCCA